>DASQTN010000495.1:0-5989 GCA_035641895.1 Chryseolinea sp.
AATGCAGCCGCACGTGTAGGACCTGTTACTTCTACGTTTTCGTGTATAACCACTCCGTTATGAATTACTTTTGCGAAACGTGCGTTTTGAATCTTTTTACCGTTGGAGTCAAATCGGGGCGCACGAAATTCAATTCTGTAATGTTGCCAGAGGCCTGGTGCTTTGCTTACGTTTTGCGCCGGAGGATGACCTTCAAATCCTTGCGACCCCTGCGGTCGTCTGTCATCCCAGCGCTCATAAATTGCGCCGCAGTCTGTGACTTTGACTGGATCGACTCCCCAGCTGTCAAACATTTGAATTTCGTACCGTCCCTGCAGATATATTCCAGCGTTTGACCCTTTGTCCATCATAAACTCCAGCTCGATGTCAATATCGCCATGCTCCATATTTGTAACCAAGTGATCTTTCGCTTTACCCGATAAATCATTCACTAAAATTCCAGTTCCGGCAGATATTTTTCCTTTTCCGGCCTCGTTTAAATCATAAAACACATCGCTCGCTGTTTTCCAGTTGCCGCCGGTCGGTTTGAACTCTTTTAAATCCTGCACTGCGAGCGTCGTATACGGCGACTCCTGTACTTGACCATTTCCTGGAAATGAGATCGCTAAAAGCAGTAGATAAAAAAAAGCATTAGACATATGGCGAGGTTGTGCAAGCCTCGAATGATATGCCTTCTTAAAGTTTAAAATCATGATAGACCCCCGTAGATTCATGTTGAAATAATTGTAAAATGCACACTAAATTGTTCAAACGTTCGTGCAAAACAAAACGCAGTAAAAAAAAAGCTGCAAATTGAAATGGCTATGATCCCGTGTAATCTAATCTACTTCGGCCAGGCTGCCGAGCAATCCAAGCCTTCATATGCTGGTTTCGTTATGGAATCGGATGGAATTTGATTTCGAATATCGTGGCAAAGGTTATCTTTAATTAATTCTTTCCGATGCTAAAGCCACGATTAGCGGATACTATTTTTAAAAAAATATTGATATACCTGCTTGTTTTCATAAGCATCTATATTGGTAGTCGCCTTTCTTTACTCTCGAAACTAGATTACAGCATTTCTGACTTTTATTTCCCAACTGCGTTTTCGTTAGTGTTAATCTATTGGATTGGACCGAAATACGTTCTGCCCATTGCATATCTAAATAGTGTTGTAACCTCGCATCTTTGGGGAAACCCTATTGACGAATGGCAGAATTGGTTCTTATTTGCAATTCCTGATCTACTTTTTCCGTTCGCATCCTGGTTCCTTTTTGAAGTTTGTTTTAGAGGGAAATACTGGCTTCCAGATATCAGGAGTTTGCTTTTATTTCTCACATTCGGTGTGTTTGCCCCAGCTATTTTGGAGTCTGTTCTATTGCAGTCGATTATGGTGTGGAGCGGAAAAATTTCTTCCGCAGATCTGCCAACTTATATTGCCAACAATATGTTGGGCGAATTCAGTAGTACGTTTTTTGTTACGCTTCCCTTGTTGTATTATGTAACGCCAATATTGATTAATCATCGGGTTATCGAAGAACCTCGTATACACGCTCCCTATATTTTCAAACTTAAGGACACAAGAATTCTTGAACTCGTAGTGATTTTCGCCATCCTACTGGCAATGGTTTTTTATTTCGAGTTTACGACCTACTGGTTTATGTTTGGATTCCTGTCGCTATATGTAGCATTAAGATTTGGCTTCGGCCCGGTAGTGCTCGTGAATTTTTTTATTCTTCTGATTACATATGTATTTCAGAGATATCTTTCAGTTATCGAAAATAGTTTTGTGTCGACCGACGTAACAAGCTTTTTCCTGGCTGCAAATTTTTTATTCATATTCGCCGCTATCGCCGGTCGTGTTATCAGCGACTTAAAACAAACAAGGATTGAATTGGTCAATCAAAACGTGGAATTGGAGCAAATCAATGAGGAATTAGATCATTTTGTATATAGGGTTTCGCACGATCTTTCCGCTCCGCTGAAGACAATTCAAGGCTTAGTGAATCTTAGCAGAATTATTCCGGAAGATAAAAATCGTATCGATTGTCTTAATAAAATTGAGCAGAGTGTTTCAAAACTTGAAATTTTCATTTCACAAATTCTTGACCACCTTAAGAACAAGCGTACAGCGTCGAGTCATGAAGCTTTGATTTTGCAAGACGTATGCAACGAAATCTTGGAGGAGTTAAGCCGTGAGGTTCATGCAAAAAAGATCAAATTCGAAGTAAATGCAGAGCGTGAAAAAATTTATTACGATAGAGGTCGGCTGAAAATGATTTTGAAAAATATTTTATCGAATGCTATTAAGTTTCAGAAGCAATATGCCGATGACAGGCGGTACGTTAAGATTGTGTCGCAGTGGAAAGCTCGAGATTTGGTTGTAAGCATTGAGGACAATGGTGAGGGGATTAAATCTGAACAGTTAGACAAGATATTTGAAATGTTTTATCGAGGCAGTGTAAATTCTGTGGGCTCCGGACTCGGTCTTTATATTGCAAAAGAAACGGCGAAAAAGATCGATATGGATATAGATGTTGTGTCGGAGTATGGCAAGGGATCGATCTTTTTTTTGAGACTCAAAAATATTTTGCCAACTCAGACCGTGAAGTGACAATTTTGCAACATGAATGCGAAGTTCCACCGATTGAAATAATAAACATGAAATCAAAACGTCAGTTCAAATGACTGCCGTCCCAGCATGACGGTACTGGATACCGCTTCCTTATTTTAGCTTGATATTCCGATTCACTTACTCGTCAAATATGAAAATCCGGTATTACCACCTTTTTTTGTTTTGTTTTTTTTCGAGCGCCTTCATCGATCTCAGGGCCCAGGCCCTTTATTCCAGCAAAAAAGAGTTGATTATTTCAGCTATAAGAGGGACCGAAAGTAGAGCGGATACGATCGAATTGAAGTCGCAAAACCAAAAACTTAGTGTTCGCGAAATGAAAATTAGCGGTGAACACGCGGCTTTCTTTAAAATTATTTCAACCATTCCAAAATATGTTAGCAGGGGAAAATCAGAAATAATTGTCGTTACTTTTAGTCCAGCAGAGAATTTTAGAGGCATCGCTCGCGCGAAACTTGAGATAAGCCACCTTGATTTTGCAATTCCTTTAACCGGCCTAAGCACTGAAGGCCTGGAAGGTGAAAGAGAGGCACCGCTCTCCCTTATCGTTTCAGCGCTGGGATATGATATCGATCTGGGTTGGAAAACGCTGGCGCACAACCTGTCGTCTACCTTACAAGGTGAGGAACTTGCGCCAGTTTTGTTTAAGAAAGCTGATCAGACAAAACCGGTGCAGATGATTCCTGTCGCTCGGTACTCTCCCGATTTTCCTGTTCATTTCGGGTTGTATACAAGTACACCTAATGGTCCGCGTCAGCATCAAAATGGCGTCCTGGCCAAAGCGAATAAATATCCAGAACATCAGATATTGTTTCCAGATCATATACCCAGTACTCCATCATTTGATCCGAAGGATAACGAATTTGGTTTTTACGCAATAAGTCCGACTCACACCGTTTATTCTGAGGATGTTTGGAACATGTTGTTATATCCGACGCATGCTTCGCATGCGATGCGCATTTATCCTGTTCGAAGTAAGGGTATATTGATAAGTGACGCATATCTCATATGCATGGAAGAAGCAGCCAACGGAGATTATAACGACTATGTATTTCTTGTTCAAAACATAAAGCCAGTTTTTCTTGAACAGAAGTTCACTGCGTTAATGAATGGTAAAAATTTAGAAGGTTGGTATACATGGCTCGCGAGCAAAGGTAAAAACAATGATCCTGAGAAAATTTTTACTATTGAAGAAGGTGGGATTCTTCACGACACAGGGAAGGAAGTCGGGTATATCATGACAGAAAAAAGTTTCGGAAACTATCATTTCAAGCTTGAATTCAAATGGGGAAACGCCCGATGGCCACCCCGGCAAAATAGTAAACGAGACAGTGGCATATGTTATAATATACCTGAAGATGGCGTTGATATGATCTGGCCACAGTCTGTGGAATGTCAGATACAGGAAAGTGATGTTGGTGACTTCTGGTTATTAGGAAACAGCACCATCCAAGTGGATCAGAAACAAAATGTTCCATCTCCTTATACTCAAATTGTAAAAAAGAAGGATGCGGAAAAACCCAAGGGTGAATGGAATACTGTTGAAGTCATCTCGTACAATGGCAAGTGCGTGCATATCGTAAATGGGGTGGTAGTAAACTATGGCGAGAACTCGAGCCTTGTCGGCGGAAGGATTTTATTGCAATCGGAATATGCGGAGTTGTATTATCGGAATGTTTCGTTAAGAGAACTCTGAAATTCTTCGTACCTTCTTTTGTAAACCAAGTTTAGTGTGTATTTTGTACACATTAAAGCAATACAAATGAAATCAAGACGTCAATTTTTAAAAACATCTGCGGCCACACTCGCAGGGGTTGCACTTTCAGGCCCAATACTTGCCGAGCTACGTAAAAAGACTCGACCCGTAGGCATTCAGTTGTTTACGATTCCTGCAATGATCGCCAGTGATTTTAAAGGTACACTGACCAAGCTGGCGAACATCGGCTATAAGGAAATTGAATTTTTTGGTCCTTATGACTTTAGTGCCCAGGAAACAATTGACGGCTGGAATCGTTTTGCGCCTACACTGGGAATCACCAAGAATGCTTTTTATGGATACAAGCCTACAGATGTCAAAAACATTCTAAAGGACCTTGGGCTCACTACTCCCTCCGTTCATCTCGACTTACTGACAATGAGAAATAAAATGGGTCCTGCCATGGAAGCATTGGCATCGTTGGGCACAAAATTCGTGGCCATACCTGCTATCCAGAATCCCGAAGACAGGAGCGATTTTACCAAGCTTGCAGATGAATTCAATAAGTTTGGAGAGCAAATGTCAAAGTATGGACTAACCTTCGTTTATCACAACCACGGGTACGAACATAATCTGAAAGATGGTAAAACGTTAATGGATACACTCCTGACGCATACGGATGACAAAAATGTGAAATTCGAATTGGACATTTTCTGGATGACTGCTGCTGGTGCAAATCCCGTGGAATATCTGAACAAATATCCTGGAAGATTTAAGCTACTGCATTTGAAAGACGCATCTGAACCAATCCGTTTCTCTGGCGATGGTGGAAATGCGGAGCAGTGGCTACCGCTGTTCGGAAAAATGGCTGACCCCGGGAATGGTGTGTTTGACATCCCTGCGATTATAGAGGCGGCAAAAAAATCCGGTGCAGAACATTTTTACCTGGAAAGAGATTTAACGCCAACGCCGGACACAACCCTTAATAATTCCTTTGCCTATTTGAAGGAAAAGGTCTGAAGCGTTATCTTTCCTTACGATGGCAAAATCTCATATGGTTAAACGATCGGTTCTTCTCACCGTGCAGCTTGTTGTATTTGTGCCGTTGTTTGCAGCTTTTGTTTTTTGCGCATGGACTGCCTGGAGTCGGTATAACTTGCAGTATAACGAGATGGAAAGATATTTTAACGATGAGCAAGTCGCAGTGTACCAAGAGCAAGCACTGGAGATTTACATGTTTATCTCAGTCATACTTTTTTTAGCGGTGGCGTTTCTTGCAGGCTTGATCATAAAAACAATTCGATTTAAGCCTAAAGTTTCTGGCGAAACAGGCTAACATCGTGTTCGCGAAATTTCACAATATGTTTGAAAAATCCTTTGTGCTCAATTTGATAACATCAAGCGCAGTGGCCGCTGAGTAATTAACGCGGAGCTAAATGCTCGAGGTGCGACCATTGAGCCATCTCCGCGAATGTCGATTGTGTCTATATAAGTTAAGCAAGTTTTTGAGATAAGATCACGGAGGAAGTTCGCTGCGTGAATCCAGAGAAACAATTTCGCGCTCAGCGTTCTCCTTTATTTACTCGGTATTCCCTCCGCGCTAAAAATATGGCGCCACATCAAAAGAACGAATATCCCATCCGAATCCCTAGAATCAACCGAAATTCTGAATGATCACTTTC
>DASQTN010000496.1:0-7459 GCA_035641895.1 Chryseolinea sp.
TTACCGTATCATGACGCGTGGAGGATATGGGAACCCTGCCATTGACGAGCCACTTGAAAATTTTTCGCAAATTATTTGCACGCAGCTCGGTGATACCATTCCGCCGTGTAAACCAACGCTGCAGGTACAGTTAATAGACTGTGAACAATTTATTGCTGAACAAGGAAATTGTGATAGCCAGTCTTTTCAAAATACTTTGCATTGGACTAGGGATCGCGAAGGATGTGATACCAACATTCTAGGTTACCGTATTTATAGAAGTTTAAGTGCGGACGGAGATTTCGAACTACTCCAGGAAGCGGGAATAGTACAAGACACATTTTATGTTGATAACAGCGTCGCCTCGTTTGCCTATTGTTATAAGATATCTGCGGTGGACAATTCTCTTAACGAAAGCGAGCTGAGTGATGCGGTCTGCAATGACAATTGCCCCTACTACGAGTTGCCAAATGTTTTTACACCGGATGGCGATCGCTGTAATGATTTGTTTAGCGCCTATAGCGATCGAAGCACTGGAGAAGAAGGTGGCAAATGCGAGACACCTATCGAGGCCCGTACTAAATGTGCACGCTTCGTTGAATCCGTAATATTCAGAGTGTACAACCGATGGGGGCAGGAAGTTTATTCATATGAGGGTTCCATCAGCAATGACATAAACACCATTTATATTGATTGGGATGGAAAAGACAACAACGGCAATCTGCTGGCCACCGGAGTTTACTACTATGTCGCCGACGTCACGTTCGATATCGTATCTGAGAATAAGACTAAGATCATAAAGGGCTGGGTTCATTTACTTCGTGGAACCCAATAAAACTTTACTCATACTCTTTGATGGTGTTTGCAACCTCTGCAACGGATTTGTTAAATTTTTGATAAAAAGAGATCCGGCCGGTAAGTTCAGATTCGCCTCACTTCAGTCCGACTTTGGAAGATCACAACTCATTCGGTTTAATTTAAATCCAGACTTACTTCACAGTGTCATTGTGATTGAGGCAGACAATGTTCTGCAACGCAGTGACGCCGCTTTACGGATTGTAAACCAGTTGGGTGGACCATGGAAGATATTGAATGCACTTAAAATTTTTCCCAGATTTTTGCGAGACGCACTATACAATGTCGTGGCACGCAACCGGTACAAAGTCTTTGGCAAGAGAGACAGCTGCATGATTCCTACTCCTGAACTTAAGGCAAGATTTATCGAGTCATAATACCGCTGCCGTTTACTTTGAGTTTACATACCAATCATTATCGGCAGGAATCAGGAACTGAACTCACCCCTTTAAGGATCTGCAATCTGCCCAAATTGTAAATTGTTGCCGAAATAAAAAAAGAGTTCAGCCTTCTCAGACTAATATTAAATTTCCGTCGTTTTCTGTTTGCATTTTTATGAATACAAACCGGGATCGTGTCTTGAGGAACATACGGCTAGCGATGCTCGTCATTGTATTTTTTGCTTTTTCTATAATTGAATCCAGTGCAACACATTTAAGAGCAGGCGATATCGTTGTTGAAAGGGAGAACTGTAGCAGCCGCACATTTAAGATAACGATCACCGTTTATACGAATACTAAATCGGACGTACGTTTCGGTGGTGAAGGAGAAGTTCTTAATTTCGGTGACGGAACGTGGGAATTAGTTCCGAAAGTCGAAAACACACTCCGCCCGGACCTGGATACTGATGGAACAGTGGCCACTGCATCGTATACAAGATATCACACTTATCCATCTACCGGTACTTATGTAATCAGCTACCGCGAGCCGAATCGCAATGAAGGTGTCTTGAATATGAACGCCTCGATTAACACGACATTTTACCTGGAGACCGTTATTAAGATCGATGCATTTTTAGGATGCAACAATACTCCCAAACTGAAGGTACCACCGATCGACCAAGCCTGCCCAGGAGTAGCTTGGACTCATAATCCAGGTGCATTCGATCCAGACGGCGACCGGTTAACTTATGCTTTAGTGGTTCCATTTAGCGACAGGCGCACAGAAGTTATTAACTACAGAGATCCGAATCATCCCAATTTTTACAATAACTACAACAACGCGAACGAAGCAGGCGTCGGTCCGCCTACGTTTTTCATCGATCCTAATACGGGAACAGTTACCTGGGATGCTCCCGGCGCCATTGGAGAATATAATATAGCTTTTCACGTCATAGAATGGCGGTTCAAAAACGGTGAGTGGGTTCAACTCGGATATGTGAGGCGCGACATGCAAATTCTGGTTGATGATTGTGATAATAAAAGGCCCGATTTAATATTGCCCGCCGATACTTGTATTGTAGCTGGTACAATTCTGAACGAAACAATTTTTGGCATAGATCCCGACAACGATAATGTGAAGATCGAGGCCTACTCGGAGATTTTTAATTTTCCTTCTAATCAATCGCCTGCAACTTATTCTCCCGTTCCAGGTGTAAAAGATTTTCAACCATCGGTACCACCCGCAGAACTAAAATTTCAATGGAAGACCGAATGTGCTCATGTTAAAGAGCAACCCTATCAGGTTGTTTTCAAAATCACAGATGATCCTCCAAATGGAGCTAAGCTTGTCACGTTTAAGACCTGGTTTATCACCGTTGTTGGCCCAGCGCCAGAATGGGAAGCAGCTCAATTGAATCTAACTAATCGGTCGACGGAGCTTGAGTGGGATCCTTATTTCTGTCAAGGCGCAGAAAAGATGCAGGTATGGCGAAAAGTCGATGGATCTCCTTTTGAACCTGATAATTGTGAAACCGGTATGCCGGAATCATTGGGATACCAACTTATTACGGAAGTCGGAATCAAAGATGAAAACCAGATACCGATCACTGCATATACCGATACCAATGGGGGTCGCGGCCTGGCGCCCGGGGCCCGTTACTGCTACCGGCTGGTAGCGATCTTTCCTTTTCCAAAGGGAGGTGAGAGTTATGTTTCAAAGGATACCTGTATTGGACCGATCCTGGCTGACGTACCCATCATGACGCATGTGTCTGTAGAAAAGACGGATGTTTCGGCAGGTGAAATCAGGGTAAGTTGGAAAAGACCATTTGAGGCAGACCCTTCACAGTTCCCCAAACCCTATCGCTATGCGTTGTATCGTGCGCTGGGTTTTACGCGTGGAAGCGATTCGGTTTTAGTAGCGAGTAATCTGAGCGATACTACCTTTCTGGACACTGGCCTTAATACGGAGGACAACGTATATAATTATAGTGTCACGGCGTACGCTTCCAATAGCGCACCAGTTGGATCTTCCTTTCCCGCATCATCGGTTCGGCTGACTGCACAATCTCAAGTTGGTCGAATTCAGCTAAGTTGGAGCGCATTTGTTCCCTGGTCAAATCAGATTCACTCTTTCCCTAGTAAACACAGAATTTATAGAGGCGATGAAAATACAAGCGAGAGTGAAATGGTTTTAATTGATAGCGTGGATGTCCTGGCGGATGGGTTCAGGTTCGTTGATCAGGGTCAGCATGGTACGCTGGAGCCGGATAAAACCTATTGTTATCGCATCATGACACGGGGAGGCTATGGTAACCCGGCCATAGACGAGCCTCTTGAAAATTTTTCGCAAATTATTTGCGCTCAGCTAGGCGATACCATTCCCCCCTGCAAGCCTACATTGATGGTGAACGCTTTGAACTGCGAGGAATTTTTAGCGGACAAGGACAATTGCGGGAGCAACCTATTTCAAAATACTATTTACTGGGAACGGAATCGGGAAGACAGTTGTGATACTAATATATTGGGATATCGTATTTACCGGGGGCTAAGTGCAGGCGGCGAATTTGTACGTTTGGAAAGTGCTGGAATTGTTACGGACACATTTTATATCGACACCAGTGTTGCATCGTTTGCCTATTGTTATAAGATCTCTGCCGTTGACAGGTCGCTAAATGAAAGTGAGCTCAGCGATGCCGTGTGCAATGACAATTGCCCTTACTATGAATTGCCTAACGTGTTTACACCGAATGGTGACAATTGCAATGATTTATTCAGTGCGTACAGCGACCGCAACCTTTCTGGTGAGGAAGGTGGTTGTCTTGTCTCGGAAGAAGCGTTGACCAAATGCGCGCGGTTTGTAGAATCCGTTATTTTTAGAGTTTACAACAGGTGGGGACAAGAAGTTTATTCTTATGAAGGATCGATCAGAGATGAAAATAAAACTATCTACATTGATTGGGATGGAAGAGATAACATGCACAACCTGTTATCAACCGGGGTTTACTACTACGTTGCCGAAGTGACTTTTGATATTGTGTCTTCAGATAAAACTAAAGTCATCAAAGGTTGGGTTCATTTGGTTCGCTGAGAAAGCAATTCTAATTGTCGGCAGGAAAATGGGAAGTTACTCGTAATCGAATAGTTGCAGCCAACTTCCCTGTGTGAGATATACAGGCCTTCTGTCTTTAGCCTGTGCTAAGGTTTTTCAACTTTTCCGTTATTTTTGCAGCTGATTTAATCCTTCTCAAATGAAAGCTTATGTTTTTCCCGGACAGGGGGCACAATTTACAGGAATGGGGAAAGACATTTTTGATAGTGACGAGCGGGCAGCATCATTGTTCCGGAGAGCGGATGACATACTTGGGTTTAAGTTGACCGATGTGATGTTCAATGGAACAGCCGACGAACAAAAGCAAACTAAAGTAACACAGCCCGCTATTTTTTTGCATTCCGTAGCAATCGCTTTGACGTCCGAATCGTTCCACCCCGATATGGTTGCCGGACATTCGCTGGGTGAATTGTCTGCGCTGGTCGCAAACAAAACGTTGTCTTTTGAAGACGGATTAAAGCTTGTGTCAAAAAGGGCGCTGGCGATGCAGCACGCCTGCGAAATAAATCCTTCAACCATGGCTGCAATCATTGGGTTGGATGACAAGGTTGTCGAAGACATTTGCGCGTCTATCGATGAGGTTGTTGTAGCGGCTAACTATAATTGTCCCGGTCAGTTAGTGATTTCCGGCTCCCTGAAAGGTATCGAAATCGCTTGTGAAAAACTGAAGTCTGCCGGTGCGAAACGAGCACTGCCGCTGCAGGTAGGAGGTGCGTTTCATTCGCCGCTGATGGAGCCTGCGCGCGAAGAGCTCGCAGAAGCCATTCACCAAACAGTTTTCAGCAAACCCATTTGTCCCATATATCAAAATGTAAATGCATTGCCTTCCGTCAACATTGCGGACATTAAAAAAAATCTGATCGCCCAACTTACAGCGCCTGTCAGGTGGACTCAATTAGTTCAAAACATGGCGAAGGATGGTGCCACGTCCTTTGTGGAGTGCGGCCCGGGCAAGGTGCTGCAGGGATTGGTTAAAAAAATTGTTCCGACGGCGGAGGTATCCAGTCTGTAGTACTCTGTTATTTATGCATCGGGCCAACGTTGCTGCTACTCCTTGATGCGATGCACTTCCAATACATCAGAACATTTTTCAAATATCTGTTGAATTGTCAAGCCAAGAACAGGATGTATTGCGTCGTCTCCAATTTCTGCCAATGGTTCCAGGGCAAATCTTCTGTTTTGCAGCTGTGGATGTGGAATCGTAAGCGACGGCAAAGATATTATCGCGGTTTCATAAAGTAGAATATCGATATCTATTGTCCGCTCCCCCCAATGAACTTCCCGTCTTCTGCCCATCGTGAGTTCAATTTCTAAAATTTCCGCCAACAGATCTTCTGGCGACAAGGTGGTTTGAACTTTCAGCGCCTGGTTGAGAAAATCTGGTTGATTGGTTTTTCCCCATGCTCCGGTTTCATAAATGGAGGAAGCTTTTAGGACGTCGCCGACAGAGATCTCAATAGCATTGCGCGCTGTTGAAAGATTTTTTTTTCTGTCACCAAGGTTGGATCCCAACAGGAGAAAAGTAATCTTTTTCATTCGTATACCTCGTAGCAAACATACTTTTTTATTCGAATGAGTATTGCTTACTTTTGAAACTTAAATAATTGAGCCATGAATTTTTGGAAAGCGTTTTTCGCCTCTTGCTTGGGTGCATTGGTGGCAATGATTCTGTTGTGCGTCCTGATTGTGGCGCTCGTCTCAGTAACAGGGGAGGAGGAAATACAGGTCAAAGAAAACAGCATCCTGCAGTTGGATTTGGATGTGCCGATAATTGAAATTGAAAAAGAATCGCCTTTGCCCATTTCTTTTCTGGGCGGCGCTGCTCCACAACCGGTTGGCTTAGCACGGCTTCGTCAAACCATTGAGCACGCTAAAGACGATGATAATATTAAAGGTATATACTTGAATGTGACGCTGCCTGCAACCGGTTATACGATGATCGAAGAGATCAGGCAATCGTTGATTGATTTTAAAACCAGCGGAAAATGGGTGATCGTTTACAGCGACCTCATGAGCGAGTCAGCTTATTATCTTGCCTCCGCCGCCGATAAAATTTACCTGAATCCCCAGGGTGAATTAGAATTTAATGGCCTGACGGCCGAAGTCAGTTTCTTCAAACGGCTGTTCGACAAACTGGAGATCAAGCCGGAGGTGTTCCGTGTTGGCGAATTCAAGAGTGCTGTCGAACCGTTTCTCCTGGAAAAAATGAGTCCTGAGAACAGGCTGCAGCTCACCGAAATGATAAATTCCATTTATGGTCACGTGCTGGACCGCGTTTCAGAAGCAAGGAAAATTCCACGCGAAAAGCTGAAGGAAATCGCAGACAAAATGCTGGTTCGAAATGCCCAGCTTGCACTTGAGCATGGATTGGTTGACTCTCTATTATATGTAGATCAGGTTGAGCAAGAGCTTAAAAGTCGGGTAGGCATCGACGAGGATAAAAAACTGGAGTTCATCAAGTATAATAAGTATAGAAAAAGTTTCACCACCTACAAGTCGTCCAAGAATGAGGTTGCTGTGATCGTTGCCGAAGGAACAATCCTTCCTGGAAAGTCGGAAAGGGGAAGCAACATTATTGGCTCTGAAACTTTTATTAAGGAAATGAAAAAAGCGCGCGAAGATGATGAAGTGAAGTCAATTGTTGTTCGCATCAATTCGCCGGGAGGAAGTTTTCAGGCATCTGATGCGATGTGGCGCGAAATCAAACTCGCGGCGAAGTCCAAACCTGTAATTGCATCGATGTCCGACTATGCAGCGTCGGGTGGTTATTACCTTGCGATGGCGTGCGATACAATTGTTGCGCAACCTCACACCATAACAGGGTCTATTGGAATCTTCAGCGTGTTGTTTGACGCCAGTGGATTTTTAAACAACAAGATCGGCATTACCTCAGAAGAACTGAAGACGGGCGAAGTGGGAGATCTTTTCTCCATGAGCAGACCATTGACGCCATTGGAACGGAACATCTGGCAAACGCGAACGGATGAAGTGTACGAAACGTTTACGGGCAAAGCTGCGGAAGGCCGGGACATGCCCATCGACAGCATAAAAAGCGTTGCGTCTGGCAGAGTCTGGACGGGAACGCAGGCGATGCAGCGGAAGCTGGTAGATGTTGTGGGGAGTTTTGACGATG
>DASQTN010000497.1:0-6202 GCA_035641895.1 Chryseolinea sp.
GGTGAGTATCTTCCTGCATCATCCTACTCTCTGGTGCATCAGGCGCTGGTAAACGGGGAGGAGCGGGGCGTGTTTTCTTTTTGCATGTGCCCAGGAGGTTTTATTGTTCCGGCCGCAACTGCGCCTGGTGAGGTCGTTGTAAACGGCATGAGTCCTTCCCGGCGCGATTCCAGATTTGCAAACTCTGGAATTGTAGTCTCTGTTGACAGTCAGGATTTTGAGAAATTTAAAGATCACGGCCCACTTGCTGGATTGTATTTTCAATCGTCCGTTGAAAAGAAAGCATGTCAGGTTGCAGGCGGAACACAGACAGCACCGGCGCAGCGACTCGTCGATTTTGTCGAAAACAGAATATCGTCCTCGTTATTGGAGACGTCGTATCAACCGGGATTGAGTTCCGTAGATATGAGAGACGTTTTACCTGGAGAGATCATCACTGCGCTGCAGCAAGGATTCAAAAATTTCGGGACAAAAATGAAAGGATACCTGACGAATGACGCGCAGGTTATAGGTGTTGAAAGTCGCACGTCGTCACCGGTAAAAATACCACGTGATCCAATCAGGCTGGAACACCCGCAGATCGACGGATTGTTTCCTTGCGGCGAAGGGGCGGGCTACGCTGGCGGTATCGTCTCTGCTGCAATGGACGGTGAGCGTTGTGCCGATGCAATTGCCTTAAAAGTGAGGTCAGCTTAGATTATTTGCTGATCCACGACTTCCTTAACGCCAATTGACCAGGGCTCGCCTGATCGTTGAACCCCAATAAATGCCTTACCTCTCGGTCAACAATGATAATATCAGCTGTGAGTTCTACCTCGTCTGAAGTGCCACTTTCATTTTTTCTGAGTACAGTATATGAAAGCTTTTTGCCCTCTTGAAGACCTTGTTGCTGGCGTTCGAAGAAACCTTTGAACTGATCATTGTAGGGGATGACTTCTCCATTTATTTTCGTGAGAATGTCACCGTCCTTGAATCCAAGAGCCTTGCCTTGAGCATTCAAAAGTTTTGCGTTAGCGATTGCAAGTTTCGGCGTGCCTCCTTCATCGGTCACAGTAACGGCATTGCTCTCCAAACCCAGGGTTAGTTCAGGACTGATAAATGTTTCGATATAATTCACACCGACTAAGCCAAAAATTTCCTTTAACGGGAGGGGTTCAGGACCACTTACGTATTTCTTTAGGAATTCTCCTATTTCGGGTTTGGTCAGCGCGGTGATCTCATCAAAAAGTTTTGCATCTTCAAAAGGCTTTGACTTCCCGTATTTTTTGGAGAGATCGGCAATGAGATTTTGGAGACCATATTTTCCTTCTGTCAATTCACGAAGTTTAATATCAAGGCACATTCCTATCAGAGCTCCCTTTTGATAAACATTATAATACTGTTCCTTGTATTCAGTCAGTGTAAATTTGCTGATGTCGGTAAAGGGAACTGTATCGTAAAAGGTTTCAGCTGTAAGAATTTTTTCGCGAAGAACATCCAAGTACGCTTCAGGCGTTATCAACTCATATTTCACTTGCATGTTGCCGGCGAAGTATTCGGTAACGCCTTCATACAGCCACAAATGCTGTGACATTTTTGGATCGTTGTAATCGAAATTGTCGATTTCTTCCGAGTGAATAGTTAGCGGTGTGACGATGTGAAAAAATTCGTGAGCCGCAAAATCGCGAAGTTGTTGATTCATCTCTTCGATCGGCCGTTCGGGCATAAAGTAAAATGAAGAACCGGAATGCTCTAATGCTCCGTAGGAGTAAACAGGTTTATCGGTAAAATAAAATATGAATGCATACTTATTTACCGGCAGATCACCACCAAGATATTCCTTTTGAGCCAAGAGTACCTCGCGCACGCTATTCGCGATATCTTTTGCCTTTACCATTTGAGTTGGCGAATATGACCCGATTAATACTTCTGTATTTCCAACCTTGATGATTGCTGTATCAGGCTTGCTATACATTAGAGGAGAATCAATAAGTTCATCATAGTCCGCGGCCACATACGTATCAACTTGTTGATCAGCGGTAGCGGGTGATCCCTTTTCCAGCTTCACGGACGTTACGGGCTCCCCAGACTTTTGAGAAATAAGACCAGTCGAACCATAAAAGTCTTTTGTACGGATAACATTTAGAATAACGGGCGTCTCTTTCATATTTTCGAAGTAGCCGAAGTATCCTGCGCTATTGATAATATAGTTTTTACCTTCTTCGATATTTGTGCCTGCAGGTTCAAAGATCTTTGGACCACTTATCTCTGTATCGTAAGAGTCGTTAACCCAGTAAGTAATTTTATGAAGGCGGGTGGCATTTTTGATCTTCCACGCGTTGTCGTTGAGCTTTTCGAATGGAAGTGCTTTTCCTTTTTTGTCAAGTGCAGTAAAATCGACAACGTATCGGCCGTAATCAGCAATCGCATAAGTACCTGGAATTATTTTCGGTAGGTAGAAGGTTATTTCAGCTGACGAGATGCGAGGTGCTAAAAGTTCCACCTTTACCTTGTCTTCAACCACTTTTGTTAAATCAACAGTATACAGGTAGTTGTTTGCTTTTTTGGATTGGCCATAGGTTGGTAGTGCAAAGGCTACCATGAAAAGAAAGAAAATCGCCTGGTAATTTTTCATAAACGGGAAATAAAACGGTAAAAGTATGCACTTTATTTGAAATGGAATGTTTTATTGGATGATTGGTTGAATAACATAAGCATCGTGTTATGTGTTTAAAATCATAAAAAGCGGCATTGAAAAAGACAGTAGTTGTAGGAGCAACTCCCAATCAGTCAAGATATGCGTATTTGGCAGCAACGATGTTGGCGGAGTATAACCACGATACCGTATTATTGGGTATTCAGAAGGGAGAGATCAATGGGAATAAAATCCTGAATATTCGCGAGAAACCAATACTCGAGAACGTTGACACCATCACGCTCTATATTGGACCTCAGCGCCAACCAGAATGGTATGATTACTTGCTGAGTTTAAAACCCAAACGAATTATTTTCAATCCCGGAACAGAAAATGAAGAATTCCAAAATCGTGCTGAGCAACAAGGCGCAGAAGTCCTGGAAGCATGCACGCTTGTCATGCTACGATCCCGGCAATACTAACAGTATATGTTATAGTTTTGGCTCGTTATCTTTTTCAATGGCTATAACAGTTACGACAACAATCTTCCAGTCACCTTTGACTTTTTCAAGGACGCGAACCTGAGCTTGAGGTGGTCGAGCAGTGTTATCATGAACAATTTGCGTATAGCGAGCATAGGCAGCGTTGCCCCAGACTTTTACTTCCAGCCACTTCCGTTCAATCTTAACCTTCGCGGGTTTAGCGGTCTGAAAATATTCAGTGAATGCGGAATTGATAGCTTGCCATCCGGAAAAGGAATTAACGTCAGTGGTATCCGCAAACGACCAAAAAGCATAGGGAGTTTGTGACCAGGTCGAGGCCCATGTTTTATAATCGATTTCGTTAAACGCGGTGGTTTCTTTTTCAATCAAGCTCTTTATAGCATCAACTTCATTTTTTTGAGCGAATACTGACACCACCACAAAGCAAACCAGGATGCATACACAGAAAATTCGGGCGATTGATTTCATAGCATTTGGGTTTTGTTGGATATAACAATTTACTTGAAAATTCTTGCTATTCAATCGATTTCGCCCGTTTATTTCATTTTAAATTTTATTAACCGACAGCGTAATTCGCTCCCGATTGTTTTGAAGTTTTAATATTTTAGAACGTATATGCACGACTATGCTTTCAGAGGAATATTTTATTGAGATAAATAAGCTTAAGGTTGAGCCTGGTACGGAAATCAGCTTGAAAAATTATCCGACCGATTACGAGGGCAAGAAGCTGAATAAATCGGAAGCAGGTGAACTGCTTGAAGCAGGTCTACAACACTTGGCTGAAGTTCAGGAAAAACTCTATGCGCAGAACCAGTACAGTGTGTTAATCGTGCTGCAGGCGATGGATGCCGCTGGTAAAGACAGCGCAGTAAAACATATAATGTCAGGCTTTAATCCATTGGGCGTTAAGGTTTACAGCTTTAAAGCACCTACACATCAGGAGTTAGATCACCATTACTTGTGGCGACACAACCTTGCGTTGCCGGGACGGGGAGAAATTGCCATTCACAACCGATCGCATTACGAAAATGTGTTGGTAACTCGTGTGCACCCTGAATACCTTCTCAAAGAGCACTTGCCTGGAATTGATTCTGTCGAAAAGGTTAATAAAAAATTTTGGAAACGGAGATTCAAGCAAATCAATCGCTTTGAAAAAAATATCAGTCAGAATGGAACAATTATTCTGAAATTTTTCCTCCATCTGTCGAAAGACGAGCAGAAGAAACGCCTTTTAGAGCGGATTAATGACCCAGAGAAAAACTGGAAATTTTCGTTCGGCGATTTGGGCGAAAGGGCCCATTGGAGCGATTATCATCAAGCTTATGAAGAAGCAATCAGCGCGACTTCAACATCGCATGCACCGTGGTATATTATACCTGCCGACGATAAATGGTATACACGTCTGGCCATTGCAGGTGTAATTTATAAGCACTTCAAGGCATTGAACATTGATTATCCTGTTGTAAGTGATGCACTCCGTGCAGACTTAGTAAAAGGACGCGAGCTGCTAATGGACGAATGACATTTCCTGAAAACGTGAAAGTCAGGATTGGCGTTTCAATGTGTATTTCTTAGCGACGATTTCGAAGACCTTCAAAAGCGTTATAATGCTGAACTCCTGGTCGTCTAAACATGAGAAAATCGTCTCAATATTTGTCGAAAATATTCTCTTTTTATAACCTCAAAAGCATTATTTTTGACGGTTCTAACAAGTTAACATGAGTGAAAAAATAAGTAAAGTCCCGGCTGATTATTCGGCCAATAATATTCAGGTTTTAGAAGGTTTGGAGGCGGTGCGGAAACGGCCTGCTATGTATATCGGAGACGTTAGTATAAAAGGCTTACATCACCTCGTTTGGGAAGTTGTAGATAATTCAATCGATGAAGCGTTAGGGGGTTACTGCGACGACATTAAAGTAACGGTTCTGGAAGATAACTCTGTTCGTGTTGAAGATAACGGTCGGGGTATTCCCACCGATATGCACGAGAAAGAGAAGCGATCGGCATTGGAGGTGGTCATGACCGTCTTGCACGCAGGTGGTAAATTTGATAAAAATACTTACAAAGTTTCGGGCGGGTTGCACGGCGTAGGGGTCTCCTGCGTAAATGCATTGTCCGAAATGCTTCATGTTACGGTTTTCCGAGATGGAAAAACTTCTGAGCAGGAATATGAACGCGGCGCCCCAAAATACCCAGTACGGGTAATCGGACCGTCACAAAAAAAGGGAACCACTGTTCATTTTTTACCCGACAAACAGATATTCACTATTACTGAATATAATTATGAAACGATCGCTACCCGACTGCGGGAGCTTGCTTTCTTAAATTCAAAGATCAGAATTTCTCTTACAGACCTTCGCGAGAAGGATGAAAAAGGCGAACCACGGAGCGATCAATTTTACTCCGAAGGAGGCCTACGGGAATTTGTAGAATATATTGATTCTACGCGTGAGAAACTCATCCAGACGCCTATCTATATTGAAAGCGATAAAGGAGAGATTCCTATACAGGTGGCGATGAGCTATAATACATCGTTCAGCGAAAATCTGGTTTCATATGTAAACAATATAAACACGCACGAAGGTGGAACGCACGTTGCGGGATTTCGCAGAGCCTTGACGCGTACGTTAAAAAATTATGCAGATAAATCCGGACTGCTTGACAAAGTAAAAATCGACATCAGTGGTGACGATTTTCGAGAAGGACTTACGTCTATCATTTCAGTAAAGGTAGCGGAGCCTCAGTTCGAGGGCCAAACCAAAACAAAGCTTGGAAATTCGGATGTGATGGGTGTAGTAGACCAGGCAGTGGGTGAGGCGTTGCAAAACTATCTCGAGGAAAATCCACGTGAAGCTAAGTTGATTGTCAACAAGGTGATCTTGGCTGCGCAGGCACGTCATGCGGCGCGAAAGGCCCGTGAAATGGTTCAGCGCAAAAATGTTTTATCCGGCACAGGTTTGCCCGGAAAACTTGCTGACTGTTCGAGCGCAGATCCCGCAATATGTGAATTGTATTTAGTCGAGGGAGACTCGGCAGGTGGTTCAGCCAAGCAGGGAAGGGACAGAAATTTTCAGGCCATTCTTCC
>DASQTN010000498.1:0-7165 GCA_035641895.1 Chryseolinea sp.
CATCTCCCCTTTATTAAGTTTTTCTAGATTTACATGGTCATGGCCGTGCGACCCTACTGTAAAGAGTTTTTCGCCCGCCAAGCCCGTAACGGTAGTCGCGGATATTAGCCTGTATACCTCCGGATCAATCTTAATCAATACTTTTTCCAGCGGATATTGATTCCTTATCCAAGCAATTGTTTTTTTAAAGTCACTAAAATTTAGTGAGTTTAAGTAATCGAAAGCGTTACCATACTCTGCATGACGAAGTTGCCTGTTCTCGTTTTTAAAAACTGTTCCATTGATTACTAGATCTTCTGTTGTTGATGTTCTGATAATATCTATGTAATCGGATGGGTGTAGGTATAACGGGTCTACCAGGCTAGCCGAAGAAACAAAAAACGTTGCCGGTATCTGATATTTCGATAGCAGTGGAATTGCATGTTGAATGTTATTCAAATATCCATCATCGAAAGTTAACGCTATTGAGTATCCAGCAAGGTCATTTCTGTGGCAAATTTCTTTAAGAGATAAAATGTTGAAATTTTTTTTGAAATAGATTAAATGCTGCTCAAATTCGTCTGACGGCAGATGTCTGCCATTGATGGAAAAATTCTTTTTTCCGCTTACACCGTGATACATAATGATAATGCGCCTATTAGAGGAGAGGCGTCTCACCAACTTATCCAAACCAAAAAATAGCAGCAGTGGACATAAGATTTGAAAGACTAAATATTTGGCAATTTGTTTCATCTGTGAGGAATCATTCTTCGCTACAAGTGTCGGTGGAATTCATTTTAAGTGCTTATGTAGCTAAATGTTTGTTTATTACCCAGATCGAAATGTGACCAAAAAATATACAGTCCTCCGACAATATATTTCCTCAAAATGCCTTCGCCTTTTGGACTGCCTGACTAGCTTGGCGCTAAATGCGTAGTTCATTAAACTCTTCGGGTAACATGAAAGATATATGGACAAATATTCTCAATGGGCTGGTCTCATGGGTTTCGCGTATAGCGAAAGAAGTAGATGCCAGGCCGAAAAAATATTCCTTCGCGGTTGTCCTCACTTTACTAGTTATAGACCTTGGTTTTATCGTTAATCATCATTGGGGCGGAGACTTTCCGGAGCACTGCGCCGTGTTGCGCGAATTAATACGGGAGCCAACCGATCCTGAAAATCCAATTATTGTTTCAAATGCGCCACACGCTTTTTTCTCCCCATACATGGTTGCCTTGGGTTTTATTGGCCACTTTGTAAACGCATCACCGACATCAGTTCTGTTTGTTGTAAGTATCTTTAATTTTTTTTTATGGTTTTACAGTCTTTTCTTTTTTGTTAAAATATTCTGCAACGATGAAAAACTATGGACTACCTATTTTTACTTGCTAGTATTTCACTTGTTTCTCTGGGGACCGTATGCCTGGGATTGGAGTTCTTTTTTTCATGTCAAGGTCCTACATTTGGTTCTTCCATACCCCTCAACATTTGCTGTCTCTCTTGCATTTATATCCGGATATCATACTTCGAAATTGCGTGTGAATAATAAAAATGCGATACCACGTCTCCTTCTGATCAGCGCTATAAATTTAATTATACTTTTGACTCATCCGCCAACTTTCCTATTAACGATAGCCTTGGGCGCAAACAGTGCTGTTAGACAAGTAATTGAAGCGACAAAAAAAATAGGAGCACTTTTTATTATTGCGCTCTCTATCGTCATTCCCCTTATAAGCGCGGGTATTTGGAAATATTACCCTTTTTGGGATCTATTTTTGTCCAATCCGCCAACAAACTTGTATCACTTAGCCAGTAAGTCTTTCTACAATAATTTCATCATACCGATTATTCCTTCTTTGCTGGGATTAATATTAATATCAAAGGATAAGTTGTCTCTCAAAAATTATATTTTCTCCTTGTTTGTGATGCTTTCCGGGATTTTTGCCTACGGCTACATCAGCAACCACTACGGCTACGGTCGGGTAATCTCATTTATGGTCTTGGCCCTTCACTTAATGCTCGCCGCCTGGTTCAGTCATACAAAAACCTTTACTAAAAAAGCGTCTATCGTGATCATCTTGTTGTTTGTAATTTCCTTGCATCATGCTTTTTTTACGTTGAGAAGTATTTATAGATATCGTCCTTATGCAGGCGTCAGCTCATATGCGGACTATAAAGTTCTGGAGACATTCCTCGATAACAACGATGTTGTTATGACTGACAGATTCTCCCTTTACTTCGTTCCAGCTTTTGGAGGAAAAGTAACGGCCAGCCTTGCTCCACCGTATTGGATACCCGATAATGAAGAAAGATTAAAAGATATCGACATTTTCTTTAGACCCGACACCGACCGTACAACAAGGGAAGCAATTATGAAAAATTATAGCGTGGACTATATTCTCCTGAGCAGAGAAAATTTTTCTCTTTACGATACCTTGACTACAAATCTTGGTCTTAAGAGATCAAAACTGTACGAAAACAAATCGTTTATACTTTTAAGGGCGTATGATAACAATAGTAATGCGCATTAAATATTAAAGACTACCCATCTCTGAATTTAAGTATATCAACCGTTGTCAACAAGACAAGTAATACAGACTTACCAGCCACTAACCTTGCATTTATAATACAAATTCTACAACCAACGCTACGAGCGCTCCGACTATTGCAACCGCCATCTTCCTTGCATTAAACTTGTGTCCCGGACTGCTTTCAAAAACAATAGTCGTTGAAATGTGAAGGAAGTTGCCACAAACAAGGGCGTATAAGTACATCAGACTCGACGTAGAAATGATTTCGTGATTGGCCAGGTATGTACTCAATAACAAACCTGCCGGGGCCGCAAAGGAAAACCCAATCAGGTGTGGTAGCGCACGGTTTCTGGAGTGAAGTTGAAAAGCGAGAACTGTCATTAAAGCAAATGCAGCGGGAGCCCGATGTAGCACAATGCCTAATAAAATAGCATTCACATCATAGACCGGACCCGACGCTACTGGCTGTGCAAGCATCGCCCCTTCTAAAAAAGCATGGACACACAACGCAAATAAAAGTATCAACGCTGAAATGGATTGGTGGCTATGATCGTGCGCATGACTGTGAATGTGATCGTGACCATGGGAGTCAGAAGTATGGATATGACCGTGTTCAACACCAGAAGTGAAATACTCCAGCAACTGCTGAAGAAAAAAACCGGCGAGCACGAAAAGACCGATAAGTCCGTTTTCCTGATTATGCGAATACAATTCAGGCAAAATATGTATTACCGTTATGGCAAAAAGGTAAGATCCAGCAAAGACCAGCAACAACCTGTAATTTGACCCTCTGCTCTTTGGCACCAGGTAAATTAACAACCCTGAAATGAGCGGTGTAAAAAATAATACGAGCAACTTAATAAGCATATATCAGGGTTCTAGTTTTACAAAGGATTGAATGCCCGGTGTCATAAACGTTTCTACCTTTCCCTCAGCATTGGAATACATCAAAAGTACGTCAAGCTCGGGATGTTTTTTGACCAACTCAATGGCTTTTTCGTGTCCCATAACCATCATTGCTGTGCCCCAAGCATCTGCTGTTGTGCAGTCCGTTGCAAAGATCGATGCGCTTAAGATTGCGTGTTGCGCTGGAAAACCTGTGTCGGGGTCGATGGTGTGGGAATATTTTTTGCCATCTATCTCACGGTAGTTAAAGTAATTGCCCGAGGTCGTAAAAGATTTGTCTCTTAATGAGATGTATGCTTTGAAGAATTGATTTTCATAAGTTGAGTTTGGATCTAGAATTCCGATTTCCCACGATTTGCCAGTCTTAATATTTTTTCCAACTGCCATTCCTTCACCTCCCAGTTCCACCAGCATATTGGAAACTCCCTTTGCTCTTAAAAAATCCGTAATCACATCTGCGCCATAACCCTGTCCGATTCCTCCGAAATCAAGTTGCACACGCGGTTCAGATTTCCAAATACTGTCCTTTGTAAACTGTACCTTCTCAAAACCGACAAATGTTTTAATGGAGTCTATTTGAGCGCTATCGGGATTAATTTGTTTACCTGCACCAAAGCCCCATGCATTTACCAGTGGCATGACCGTTGGATCGAACGCACCGTCCGAAGCCTGAAAAATTTCCTTCGCTTTTTCGACCGGCGGAAAAAAATAAGGAAGATTGATTGCTATACCTGCTTTACTTCGGTTGAAGCGTGAAACCTCAGAAGTTGAATCATAATTGTTGATAGACTTATTCACAACCACCAACAAAGAATCAATAGAACTTTTGAAATCCCGGTTTTTGCTATCGAAGTATGTGACATGATAGGTAGTGCCCATCGTCTTTCCTTCAACCTTGATGGGTTCCGAAACATCGTTCTTTCGGTATAGCCAAACGATCAAAATGCTAACTAACAACACGGCCGAGTAGATGATGTTCTTCTTTCTATTGTCCATGTCCTTTAAAATGTGGCGCAAGATATACAAATTAAGATAAATGCAACAATGTTGCGATTCAGGAATGTCCCTTAACTTTTCACGCAAGGCCTGGCTGCTGGTAGCCTGCCAGTAGGCAGGGCCGCAAAAATTTAAAACTCAACGCCCGCAGAAAAGTAGCTGCCTTGAAAAAGGGGGAGATAAAAAACATTAATCCTAATTCGGATGCGTTGCTTGAAAGGCTAGTTATATATGAAAAAGAATACCCATCAACCCCATGTGTCGCTTGGCTGACTTCGTTTCAGTTCTCTGGATTTTCACTCAGCGCAAATTACTCAGCGAGCTTTGCGCTTAAATTCCATCATATCGCACGAGCGATCCTAAACATACAATCTTTATGTGCTGAAACTTCTTCCAGTCCACATCAAATACCCGACAAAATTTCTGACCTTTACTAATGGAGCGTGCAGCGCTCAGCTGACAGCTAACAGCTGTAACGGATGACAATTAACAAACAACGGACAACGAACCCATGCGGGAAGACTACTTAAAAGGCGATAACGAATCTTTAAGCGGCGAAGAACGTGAAGTTGAAAAAGCCCTTCGTCCTCTTTCATTTGATGATTTTACCGGACAACAAAAAATTGTCGACAACGTAAAAATTTTCGTATTGGCTGCCAAACAGCGTGGGGAGTCGTTGGACCATGTCCTTTTACACGGACCGCCAGGCCTCGGCAAGACTACACTCTCGCATATCATCGCCAATGAGCTGGGCTCAAATATCAAGATCACTTCAGGTCCAGTACTGGATAAACCCAGCGACCTTGCAGGCTTGCTTACCAATCTGGAACCACACGACGTATTATTTATTGACGAGATTCACCGGCTGAATCCAATTGTTGAAGAATATCTCTATTCAGCGATGGAAGATTTCCGGATCGATATCATGCTGGACTCCGGACCAAACGCGAGATCCGTACAAATAGGATTGAGCCCATTTACACTCATTGGAGCGACGACGCGTGCAGGCCTTCTCACGTCACCACTACGTGCGCGTTTTGGCATCAACGCACGATTGGAATATTATGATTCCACTCTGCTGACGAAAATCGTAAAACGATCCGCCCATATTCTTCAAACATCCCTCGACGATGATGCCGCCTTTGAAATTGCGAGAAGAAGTCGTGGTACCCCCCGGATCGCGAACAATTTGCTAAGGCGAACCCGGGATTTTGCTCAAATCAAGGGTAACGGTATTATCACCATCGATATCGCTCAGTTTGCGCTGAAGGCACTCGATGTCGACCAAAATGGATTAGACGAAATGGACAACCGTATCCTACTTACCATTATTGAAAAGTTCAAGGGTGGTCCCGTCGGCTTGAGTACCATAGCCACGGCGGTAGGCGAAGAGGCGGAGACCATCGAAGAAATGTATGAGCCTTTTTTAATTCAGGAAGGATATATCAAACGAACTTCGCGCGGAAGAGAAGCGGCTGATCGTGCGTACAGACACTTAAAGATTACGCCGCCATCGTCGAAGCTGCCAGGGTTGTTTGACTCCATTTGAGATAGTTGAATACCTCACGGACGCTATTTTTGAACTTATGCAACCAAAGTAACAAGAAATGCAACCGTATTTATATAGTCAGGGACATGTTATATTGAACTGCTGGCAACTTCTTACGTAAAACGCAAAGTACTTTAATTAATAAAAAATGACTCAAACAACTCTTACATCGCCAAATCCCAACAAAGCATTATGGGAAAAGGGCGACTTCACCAAACTTGCTGACACCATGCGCGAAAGCGGTGTTGCACTGGTCTCTAAATTAGGAATTACCAAAAGTCTAAAGGTTCTCGACCTCGGCTGCGGCGATGGCACGACAGCGATACCCGAAGCAAAATTGGGAGCACAGGTTTTAGGCGTCGACATCGCCAGAAACCTTGTGAAAGCCGGAAACATTAGGGCACAAGCCGAAGGACTTAACAATTGTAGTTTTCAGGAAGGCGATGCTACAGATCTAAATGAACTTCAGGATGAGACATTTGATCTTGTCGTCAGCATTTTCGGCGCTATGTTCGCTCCAAGACCCATGGATGTTGCAAAAGAAATGGTTCGTGTTACAAGGAAAGGTGGACGAATCGTGATGGGTAATTGGATACCCGGAGATCCTACGCTGGTAGCACAAATATTAAAGATAAGTGCTGCCTACACTCCACCACCGCCAGAAGGTTTTGTTAGTCCTATGTTATGGGGCGTCGAGAGCAATGTGATCGAACGTTTTTCAAACGCTGGCATACCAAAGGAAAACATTTCGTTCGACCGCGAAACGTTTACGTTTAATGCACCTTATTCGCCATCTGAATTTGTTAATACATTCAAAACCTATTATGGTCCCACGATGAATGCTTTTGACGCCGCCGAAAAGAATGGAAAGGCGGAAACGTTGCAACGCGAATTGGAGGACCTATTTAACAGTCAAAACAAAAGCAACGATAAGAACACCACTTCTATCGACGCCACATTTTTACGCGTGACAGTGAAGCGGTAATATATTTTCAATATGAGTGTTTGGCGGGCGCATGGATGTCTGATGCCGGTTGGCTATCGGAGAATGTTCCCGCCAAGCATCTTTACGTTAAGATGTATGTGCCATTTAAACCTTTAGGTATTTTAACGCCAAGTAAAATTTAAACGACATATACATCGACGTTGTGGTGCATTGCTTTGAAGAGAATTAATTAACCAAATCAGGATTCAAGGACCAAGC
>DASQTN010000499.1:0-4895 GCA_035641895.1 Chryseolinea sp.
TTCACTTTGATGCATTTCTCTACAGCCCGGTTGACATAAGTCAAACATCAACAGGCTTATTCTTTACGCGATGGATCACCCATCTTTGTGCACCAACATTTATTTTTCTCGCCGGTGTGTCGGCATTTTTCATTGCACAAAGGAAAACACGAAACGACACTTCCTTCTTTCTTTTATCCAGGGGAATTTGGCTTGTTGTATTGCAATTGACGCTTATTCGTTTTGCATGGAATTTTGATCCGTTTTTCCATTACAATTCAAATACAATTATATCCACCATTGGGATTTGTATGATTGTTCTTTCCGCACTCATTTATCTGCCGATGAAAACAATATTTTTTACCGGACTTGTGATGGTGATTGGCCATAATCTGTTAGACGGCATTTCTTTTGAAGAAGGAACATTGATCGATGCATTATGGTCATTCCTTCATGTGCAAAAATCCTTTGACCTGGGAAATGGTTATGTCTTCGCTATTCTTTATCCTATTATACCCTGGGTGGGTGTAATGGCATTGGGTTACTGCTTCGGAATTCTCTATGACCGAGATTATTCCGCTGAGAACCGGAGGGCAATGTTGTCACAATTGGGTATCGTATGTTTGATTATATTTTTCACGTTAAGAACCAGCAATGTTTATGGAGATCCGATTCCCTGGACCAAACAAGCAGAAATTGGAAGCTCATTTATGTCTTTTCTTAACCTGGAAAAATATCCACCTTCATTGCTCTTTTTATCAGCGACGTTGGGTATTTCGTTGCTTCTTCTTGCTGCAATGGAAGGCAAAAATCTTAGTAAATGGAAACCATTAACATTATTTGGGAAAGTGGCTTTATTCTATTATGTGGCACATATATTTTTAATCCATCTATTGGCAATGCTTGCAGCGACTTTAACTGGCTATTCATGGCATTCGATGATATTCCAGGGGCCGCCTGCGCAAGGATCAACGTTATTAAACGGATACGGCTTTAGTCTCTGGGAAGTTTATGCGGTGTGGGTGTTAGTAATTTTTCTTCTTTATCCGTTGTGTGTTTATTGGAACGCACTTAAAATTCGGAATATGAAAAAATGGTGGGTGAGCTTCATTTAGCGAAATATACTCACGCTGCAAACACGCTCTAATCTTTTGTCACTTAGAACCACTTGCTTTTCGAAAGATATAGAATCAGATAGTAAGAAAGTGTAGGACACACTACCCTATCCAATTAAATTCATCGGAAGGAAACTGTACGAATTAGGTGATAATGATCGCTAGCCAGTAATTGGAAAAATTTCCAATTCACTTTTAAGGATAGTCTGACTGCCTTTTACAGGTCTAATTTTATATTTGAAGTCGCCTAATGGCTGTTGGTCATTGGCATCATCAACGGCATTTATTTCAACAATTTCATAATCGTTAAAATCCTCTTCTTCGGTTAAGTAAACCTTGTCACCTGTGCTATATATTGGCTTGTTCATAAACATTGTAACGTTAAAACGTGTATTTAGATTTTACTGTTATAACAATATTTTTACTGCATGGTTTTATGAAGTCGGAAACCTGGTCTGAAATTGCTTAAATCGGACAATCATGAGTTTAAGTACAAGGTAGTTAATCTATGATTAGGTTTTTCAGAAATTGATTCTGTTTGGGAATATATCTTTTAGGGTAACTTGCAAACCCATTCAATAATACAACAATGTGAGAGGAGAAACGATAAACGAAACTAAAGTAAACGGTTAGAGGTAGTTAATTGTAAACCTTATGGCTAAGCATGTAATAAAAAAAGGCGCCTGAGCCAGGCGCCTTTTCAGAAATTTTAATCCTTATTGGACACTTTTGTCTTTGTCTTTATCTTTTCCTTTTAGCATGTTACCATCTGCATCCATCTTAACAGTCTTAGTCTCAGCGCCGTTCTTCAATTCAACTTTGTAAATCGTTTTGCCATCTTTTTCTTTTTTGTACGCGTTACCTACCGTCCAGCCACTGTAGTCCTGTCCTTGCAAAGCTGCTGTTACGGCAGCTGGAAGTTCGCTAGCGGCAACTGCTTCCATATCAGTACTTTTCTGTTCTTGAGCAGGCGCAGGGGTAGCAGCAGGTTCTTGAGCAAATGCCAACATTACAGCAGAACACATGATGAGGGACAAAAATAATTTTTTCATGGTTGTTAAATTTTTAGGGTTAAACATCGAAAACTTCATTTATAACAGGTCACGATGCCGATTGTTTTTGTCTCTATGTTAAAGATTGTTAAAACAGCTTATTAAACCATTAATCGACGTACCGTAGGAGAAAGTAACGACGTGAGGAAGGGAATTTTTTTTAACACATAAAAAATCCCTGCTCTTCGCGAGCAGGGATCTTAATTAAGGTTTTCAACTTTCTATTACCAGCCTGGATTATTGGGCTGCAGGTTGGGATTATTTCTAAAATCTGCTGCGGGAAGCGGAAGCAAGAGATGTTTCTCCTGCAAGGTTGTTCCGTTTAAGGAAGCACCGACGAAGTCGACAAAGGTATCTGTTGTTGGCTCATACACTTTACGCAAACGCGTCATGTCAAACCAGGTGATACATTCAAAGCTCAACTCATGCCAGCGTTCTTTCCACACCGCTTCTCTAAACGTTGCCTGATTGAAAGTTCCTAGGGCTGGGGTTGTAAGACCAGCGCGGTCGCGAATCAACTTCAACGCGTTGTGCGCCTCAGCATTTGGTCCACCGCTTTCGTTTTGGGCTTCAGCATATATAAGCAGTACTTCAGCAAATCGGATTAAAGGATAGTTCAAACCGGAATTTCCGGTACCAGGCAAACCTGGAGGTGGTGCTCCGTTGGCTATCACATCAAAATGTTTGTATATGTAAAACCTGTTGAGTGTGATCGGCGCGCCAGTTCCACCACCAAGATAATATTCTTTAAAATAAAACGCTTTCTCAGCCATTCTCTTGTCACCGGGTTCATAAGATTCAAGGAAAGCTGTCGTCGGCACGGTTGTTCCCACTTCACCGGAGGCGGTGATGTTTGTGTTATTGGGAAGATACTTATCTTGAAATCCCGCATTGGCAATACCTGCGGCATACTGAATCATGAAGATGTGCTCCAGGGAATTTTCCTTTGACTGATCGTGTAGATCATTATAGTTCGGGAAAAGTCCGATTTTTAACGGGTTGGCTATAGCATAGTCAATAACCTCTTTTGATTTCGCGGCAGCTTTTTGATAATATTCCGTGCCCTTATTAAGCGGATATCCAGCCATCGTCAGGTATACTTTTGCAAGCAGCGATTTTACGGCAGCTTGTGAAGCTAGTCCCGATGCATCGGTCATAGGGAAATTAGCAGCCTCTGCGTCTAGCAGGTCTGACTCAATCAATTGATAAACACTTTCTGTAGATGAGCGGGACGCTGTTACATTAGGGTCCTTCCAATCCAGGACAGGAGTCGTTATCAAAGGAACATCGCCCCAAAGGCGGACGAGCCAGAAATAGTGAAGTGCACGAAGGAATTTTGCATGCCCTACCCACTTCTGTACATTGGCGGATTCAATTTGTGGTATCGTTGGTATTTTATCAATAGCCAAATTGGCATTAGCAATCCCTTCGTATAACTGTCTCCACCACTGTGATATCAGCAAGTTATCACCGGTATGTGTAAATCCAAGGATAGTATTTAGATCTTGATTCTGACTTGTTTCAGAATCGGCAGTCCCGCTTAATGCATCCAACATTTGAAAGTTGGAAACAAATATTCCGGCTCCGTCCGACAGAAATCTCAGGTTTTCATAAATGCCATATACAGCCGCGTCTGCGTCTTCAGGAACCTGGAAAAATGTGTCAGGTGCAATGTTAGAGGGATCTTCTTCCTCTAAGAAATCAGAGCAACCCGAGCCTATAATCAGTGCACCACAAAGGATGAACTTGCCTATTTTGTTTATCGTGAATTTCATTTTTGTCATTCTTTTAGTGAAACCATTATAATCCGAGGCTCAAGCCAAACATGTAAACTGTTGGTTTGGGATAGTCAAAGAAAGTTTGACCTTGCGCAAACGGATTTGTGTAGGTGGATACCTCTGGATCGTTTCCTTCGAATTTTGTACTCAGGAAAAAGTTTTGAACCGACACATAAATTCTTGCATTGCTAAGCCGGAGGCGTTCGGTCAGGCTACTCGAGAGGGTGTATCCAAGAACCACATTTCGACCACGTATAAAAGAACCATCTTTCACCCAATGAGTGTCGACATTAGATACATAGCCGGCCTTTGAATCACGGACAGCAGCGATTTCAGTATTTTGATTCTCCGGTGTCCAGGCATTTAAAACGGACTTATAACTGTTCGCCAGGCCTGTACGATCTTCACCTGAGTGCATGGTCATATCCAAAACGTCGTTACCCTTGGCGTATTGAAGGTCCAATACAAAATCAAATGATCCGTATCGTAAGGTGTTAATGAAAGAACCATAAAAGTCCGGATTACCATTTCCAATGATCATGCGATCAGCATCATTAATAGCATAGTCACCATTTACATCAAGGTATTTTACATCACCGGGCAATAAGGGTTTGCCTTGACCCCGATAAGTATTGACACCAAATTTTTGTGCCTCTGCCGCTTCATCTGTTCCCCAGGTACCCAATCTCACCAGCCCCCAGAAAGATCCGACCGGTTGTCCTTCCATAATCACACCCGTCTGGTTTGTAAAGTTTGGATTACCCACGCCAAAGATCGGAGCTGGATTAGCGAGCTTCAATACTTTATTGCGATTAGCCGAAAGGTTGAAAGTTGTCGTCCATGTGAAGTTATTCGTGGCTACATTTTCTGTCGTCAGCGCTAGCTCAAAGCCTTTGTTCTCCATGCTTCCAACGTTACGGGTAATGGTTTCATATCCGGATGTAACTGGAAGAGGTGCAGACAATAACATG
>DASQTN010000500.1:0-3668 GCA_035641895.1 Chryseolinea sp.
CGATAGGGAACATTAACATTTTCTTCATAATAATCTATTTCTCCGAGGTTGTCGAGAATGGGTATGCAGTTATGGAAGCCATCGTTCAACATTTCGCTGATATACTTCCGGTACAATGGCATTTTAAACCCATTGCAGATAACGTATATGTCTTTCGTGATCTTTCCTTTTTCATACAGCGCGCGCACAATTGGAATATCGAACGAGGAAGAGGTTTCCATGTGCACATCGTTGTTTTTCAGCGCTTCCTCCATTACAAAAGCGAAATGTGAAGACTTCGTGCAATAACAATAGGTATACTTTCCGTTATACTTAAACCGCTCAATAGCATTATTAAACGTCGCTTGTACAAAGCGTATGTTTTCGCTAATGCGGGGCAAATATGTTAGTTTCAGGGGGGTGCCGTATTGTTTAATGATCTCCATCAGGGGAACATCGTTGAACAGCAATTCATGTTCACGAACCTTAAATTCCCGCTGTGGAAACTCGAAGGTTTGTTCAATCAGCTCGCGGTAACTCTTCATTGAATCGTTTGGACGTTAATCGTTATTTGGTAACCGTGAATAACTTTTAATGGGTAAATAGGGTTATTTCCGTGCTTTCTTTCAGTCCGATTAACAGTCGGTTAAACAATTAAGGTCCGGGCGAAAGAGGTGCAATATTGTGATAAATTTGCCATCTTTGCAATACACATTTAGAACGCATGGTTAATCGTTTTTCCACCTTAACATTTGTCCCGAAATTTATCGGTACTAAGGCTTTGCCCGATCTCTAAGGCAGCTGGAAAAAGTTTGTGTTTAGTATTAACCATTTTTCAAAATTTTAATGTATTCCCTGTGAAAGAGCTGAAGATTATAGAAGTGAAATCCGAGATTGGAGCAGGCACCCGTGGTGCGAGTCTTGGAGTTGAGGCAATAAAAATTGCCAGCCTTGATTTGAATTCCGATTTCTTTAAGCAATATGAGTCCGTGGAAGTCGAAAATGTCAATGAATTGCTTTTTGACGGCGCTAAACATTCATACGCAAAATTCATTGACGGCGTAATGATTATGGAAGAACGGGTTTGCCTGGAGGTTTACGAAACCATTTGGGAAGAAAATTTTCCGTTGATTATTGCAGGTGATCATTGCACGGCGTATGGCACGATTGCCGGAATTAAAAAAGCCGATCCAAAAGTGCGGCTTGGCGTTATTTGGATCGATGCACATGCCGATATACATACACCTTTCACGACACCATCGGGGAACATGCATGGTATGGCCCTTTCGATGGCCTGCGGTATTGATAACCTGGAATGCAAGGTTAATGATCCCCGAGGTGAAACCTTGGAGTATTGGGAGCAAATAAAAAATGTAGGTATCCCAGGGCCAAAAGTTTATCCTGAAGATATCGTTTATGTCGGTGTCCGCGATTTGGAAAAACCCGAAAACTATCTAATCAACAAATACAATATTAATTTTATTGAAACTGAGGACATAAAGAAAATTGGTCCAGCAAAAATTGCTGAAAGAGCATTACAAATGCTGGATCATTGCGACCTCATTTATGTTTCATTCGATGTAGATACGCTTGATTCAAGAATTTCCACCGGTACCGGAACGCCTGTTCCTAATGGACTTACAGTGGAGGAAGCCAGAATATTAAATGCGGAGCTCGCAAAGAGTACGAAGGTTTGTGCTTGGGAAATTGTTGAAGTCAATCCTACGCTTGATACAGAAAATAGAATGGCTGAAAGTGCATTTGAAATTCTGGAAGCAACCGCTAAATCCATTGTGAACCGCCCGGTCCTCGCAGAGTAAATTCTTGCTATTTTAAGAAAATCGCTGAAAACGGGTGGCGGAACTTAAAGGGATAATGTGATTAATCATTATCTTGATTAGATAACTGCGCCTATGTGATAAGATTCTACCAGGTCTTTGTTCTCTTCTTTATTCTCGCTATTCGTTGTGCCGCCCAAGTGGATACTGAATTTTGGTTTGCCCCTCCGGAAATCACTTCAGGGCACGGAGATAGTCCTTTGGTCTTGCGAATTTCAACCCAATCCGAAGCGGCGACAGTTAATGTTTCGTTACCTGCCAACAACAACCTTGAATTAGCTAATGTGACGATTCCTGCAAATACAACCCACGTTTTAGATCTTTCCAATTTTAAGGGTCTTTTGGAAACTTACGTCCACAACACTGTATTAAAGTCTGGGCTACATATCGTTTCCACCGCGCCCATAACAGCTTACTATGAGGAGGCCTCTTTTTACAACGCCGAAATTTTCGTGCTGAAAGGAAAGAATGCCCTGGGCAAACGATTCATGATTGCGGGTCAGGGTCGTTATGGAAATAGCACAGAATATTCCCCGTTAGCATATTATTCCTTCGACATCGTTGCTACGGAAAATAATACGCTGATAAAAGTGCGCCCTACCAAACCCCTACTTGGTTATGAAACCCAAGACGTGATAACGATTCGGCTGAATAAGGGTGAAACCTATTCCTTTCGGAAAGTGTCATCTTCAGCATTCCACAATCCTATAGGCACCGTTATAGAAAGCAGCAAGCCCATAGCCATTACGGTAAAAGACGATTCAGTTATGCATGAAACTTGCCGGGATTTGCTTGGAGACCAGCTTATTCCGATTGAGGTCACCGGTAAAGAATATATAGTCGTTAAAGGGTTTCTGAATGGTGGTGAATTTTTCTTCATCACAGCAACAGAGAATAACACTCATGTTTACACAGAAGGGAGTGATGCTCCGATAGCCACTTTGAATGCGGGAGAGTTCCAGGAATTTTTGATCTTGTCGCCAGCGATACATATCCTTTCCGACAAAAGAATTTATGTGGTTCATGTCACCGGTTTTGGATGTGAAACAGGAATGACGGTTTTACCGCCGGTTAATTGCACCGGATCGCGTCAGATAGGATTCACGAGAAGCAGTTCCGAATTTTTCGGAATGAATATTTTGGTAAGAAAGGAGGGAGTTCCACATTTCACCTTGAATGGATCCTCAACGTTGATTCCGCCTTCGGCTTTTCAACCGGTGCCCGGTACTAATGATGGCTGGTATTCCGCTCAATTAGCTTTTGATTCAAACGACGTACCCGTAAATCAATCAAGTCTGATCAGAAACGAGCACCATTCCTTTCAGGCAGGCATTGTGAATGGTAACGCCGTGACTTCCGCACGATATGGTTTTTTTTCCTCTTTTAGTACCTTATTTATTGGCGATGATTTTGATTTTTGTGAGGGGTCAACGGCGACCATAGACGCCGGTCCGGGTAAAGAATCTTATCTCTGGAGTACAGGGGCGACGACGCAATCTATCGAAGTTGATCAGGGCGGCGATTATTGGGTAAGGGTAACGAGAGAAGAATGTGTATTGTATGACACCGTTCACGTCAATGAAAGGGTTGCTGCTGTGGAACTCGGTCCCGATGTGTCGCTATGTATCGACGAAGCCAGTCATATTGACGGTCAGGAAAACTTTAGCTGGGTGTGGTCTGATGGAAGCACAAATCAGCTTTTGGAAACGAAAGAACTCGGTACCTATTGGGTTTCGGTTTTTGATGATATCGGATGCCAGGCCACAGACACTATAGTTGTCGATCGGCTAACCTACCAATTTGATGACGATATTGGAATAGAATTGAAGTTCGTAAGCGTCGATACGGCGT
>DASQTN010000501.1:0-4842 GCA_035641895.1 Chryseolinea sp.
ACTGGCAACCAAAAAGGAAACAAATTATACATCAATAAAGGAGACCTGACTTTTAAAGACGTCTCCCGCACTTCCGGTCTTGAAAATCAAAATGGCTGGAGCACGGGCGTTGTTCTGGTAGATATCAATAATGATGATTGGAATGATATTTACATCTGCCGTTCGGGAGACGCCGATCCTGATAAAAGGAAGAATCTTCTGTACATTAACAATCACGATAATACCTTCACTGAGCAGGCCGCTTCCTTTGGTCTTGATGATTCAGGATATTCAACACAGGCCGCTTTTTTGGATTATGATAAGGACGGTGATCTGGATATGTTCCTTATCAACCACTCCATTCATTACTTCGCTGTAGATAATGAATTCACGAGGCTTAGAAACCGAATCGATAAGAATTTTGGAAGCAAGCTCTATCAGAATAACGATAATACTTTTATCGACGTCAGTGAAAAAGCGGGAATTGCTTCCAATTTTATCAGCTTCGGATTAGGAGTTGCTGTGGGAGATGTGAACAGTGATGGATGGCCAGACGTGTATGTCTCCAACGATTTTAAAGAGCAGGATTATTTGTACATCAACAGGCAGGACGGGACGTTTGAAAATGAATTAGAAAAGCGAATGGATCACGTGTCTTTGTTTTCAATGGGATCCGACATGGAAGATGTCAACAACGACGGACATCCGGACTTGCTGACGCTCGATATGTTGCCACCCGATAACATGAGATTAAAAATGACTGCCGGCGCTGAAAACTTTGATAAGTTTAAAATCCTTCATGACGCCGGATTCTATTGGCAATACATGCGCAATATGTTTCACATCAATAATGGAGATGGGACGTTCAGCGAGATCGGAAGTCTTTCAGGTATTTCTAACACCGATTGGAGCTGGTCGCCATTGTTTGCCGATTTTGACAACGATGGCAATAAGGATTTGTTTGTTACCAATGGTTACGTGAGGGATTACACGAATATGGATTTCATGAAATTCATGGTCGGTTATCAGAACGAAGTCCAGGTAACTGGAAAAGAACTACCCATTCTTGATCTCATTGCTAAAATGCCATCGTCTAAGATCAATAATTTTATTTTCAGAAATAATGGTGATCTCACTTTCACTTCGAAAACCGTGGAATGGGGGATGGAAAAGAAAAATATTTCGTCGGGGGCTTCCTATGCTGATCTGGACAACGATGGGGACCTTGATTTAGTTGTTAACAACGTCAATGATTTTGCATCCATATACCGGAATAATAGCGAGCATCTGATAAAAAACAACTACGTCAAAGTTCGTCTCAAAGGAACAGCGCCTAACGCTCAGGCTATCGGTGCAAAAGTGCGGTTGCACGCTGGAGATCTGAATATCTATCGGGAGCATTTTATGTCAAGGGGATACGAGTCGTCGGTCGATGACGTAATACATTTTGGCCTGGGTACGAAAAAAACGATAGATTCCATTGTGGTGGTATGGCCGGACGGGAAGCGGCAAACAATCAAATCTCCCGCTATTAATACTTTAACTTCAGTGACGAAAAATGCAGAACATGTCATAGACGATCAAAGTCCTATCGTGCCTCTATTCATGCCTGCACGAGATAGGATATCAGCGTTTCATAAGGAGAATGAATTTAACGACTTCAAGGTACAGGCACTTTTGCCTCATTTCCTTTCGCGCTTCGGACCATGTCTCGCCAAAGCAGATGTGAATGGCGACGGATTAGAAGATCTTTTTGTCGGAGGACCAAAAGGATATCCTGGGAGGATATTTAAGCAGACAGCTTCGGGTGATTTTCAGGTGCTGCCGTCAGAAGCTTTACAATCTGATTTGCAAAGTGAAGATGTAGACGCCTTATTTTTTGATTGTGATAGCGACGGCGATCAGGATCTGTATGTGGTTAGTGGAGGATATGAATTTATTCCCGGAGATATGGCGCTGCAAGACAGGTTGTATATCAATGATGGTAGGGGAAATTTTGTAAAGAATAAACGTCTGCCTGAATTTAAGGTGGCAAAATCGTGCGTCGAGCCAATTGATTTTGATAAGGATGGCGACATAGACCTTTTCATTGGAGGGCGTCTCATCTCGGGCAGCTATCCAATGGCACCGCCAAGTTTTTTGTTTGAAAATGATGGCAACGGAAATTTGAAAGATGTCTCGAACAATTTTGTTGATGGGACTTCTTTGGGGATGATTTCGGATGCCGCCGTTGCTGATTTGAATGGTGACCAATGGCCAGATCTGATAATGGCCGGAGAATGGACGCCGATAAAAGTATTCATTAATGACTCGGGAAAGTTCCGGGAACGCACAGGAGAATTTATAACACAACCAAGTAACGGATGGTGGAATAAAATACTTTCCGCCGATTTTGATAGCGACGGAGACTTGGATTTTATATTGGGAAACCTTGGCGTGAACGCGCAAATAAAAGCAAATCAACAAACCCCATCAAGACTGTATTACAGTGATATCGACAAGAACGGTTCGGTGGACCCTATCCTTACGTATTACATAGATAACGTAAGTTATCCCGCTCCCTACCTCGATGACTTGATCTCACAAGTGCCGTCATTGCGGAAAAAGATTTTTTACTATAAGGATTACGGAAACGTAACAATTGAAAACATTTTACCTGTGGACACTACCGAACGGGTACCTGTCCTTTTTGCTGATAAGTTTGAAAGCGTGGTGTTGAAAAACGAAGGTGGAAAACTGACTATGATGGACCTTCCCGTCCAGGCACAATTTTCACCTGTCTTTTCAATACTAAAGACTGATGCGAACAACGACGGACATGAGGACATTATTCTTACTGGAAATCTCACACAAACACGGATACTGTTTGGAAGGTACGATGCCAATCACGGAATGCTTTTTCTTGGAAATGGAAAATGTGAGTTCAGGTACATACCTCAGTCCGAATCCGGATTAAAATTAAAGGGAGACGTGAGAAGTTCAGTTGAAGTAAATGACTTGCTAATTTTTGGAGTTAACTCTGATTCTGTTGAGGTTTACAAAAAAAATCCTGTCACTGTTAAAAGCGAAAGCCTGTAGATGGTGGAGATCTCACGTCGACGGTTTTTAGTCGCAAAACCTTTTCCACTGTTGAGACCGCGTAACAAGTCGCATTCGTTTCTTCATGCGCTTGTCTTTTTTTTGGTTCACGATTTCTTGTATTGCTCGTCAGTTACTTTTTCCATCCATTCCACAACTTTTCCGTTAAGTTGTTCCTGAATTGCAATGTGTGTCATCGCCATTGTGGCCGATGCCCCATGCCAATGCTTTTCTCCGGGAGCGAACCACACTATGTCCCCAGGACGGATGTCCTCAACGGGCCCCCCTTCACGCTGAGCCCATCCAACGCCTGATACTACAATGAGCGTTTGCCCAAGCGGATGTGTATGCCATGCTGTCCTCGCGCCTGGCTCGAACGTTACGGTAGCTGCTGCGGCGCGCCTGTATTCATTGGGTTGAAACAACGGATCGATGCGAACTGAACCAGTGAACCAGTCTGACGGTCCTTTGGCAGATGGTTGGATACCTAATCTTGTAATTTCCATGGATGACTATGTTAGTAACAGGTTAAAAATAAGAGCAATTAATTAGAGTGTGTGTCTAGTGCGTTTCATGTAATATAATATTTCCCGCAAAGCCTGCCTGCGGTAGGCAGGGCCGCCAAGACAATCCGCAAAGGTTGCAAAAATTAGTTTTTGTACCTTGGCGTGATCGTGACTTAAATGATAGTCCTAACGCTACCTTCAAGGTGGCTATCGTAAATATTATCAACGACAACTAAGGCCCGAAGCTACAGAGAAACCACGGACCTTTCCTACAAAGCATGTGTCGAGCGCGGCACGGTCGTCTCTGCGTTAAAAACTTTGACTAATGCCCTCGGCAGCTGCGTCATTTAAATCACACATCCTTTGATTATGCAAGGAACTGATTTAGGTTCGAGGGAGCTCGTCGGCGCAACATGACGGATCGCTGAAGGCAAGGAGCGCCTGGCGAAGTTGTTCACCCGATAAAGACATTTTCTACGGAGCGCCTATGCGATTAAATAAGTCTGTAATCTGGAGTGGTTTAATCGCTGAGACAAACGCAGAGGATTAGTCACACAATTCGGGATGTTTCCTGCCTACGTAGGAAGCGAGGTAACTTCTAGGAAGTGCGCAGGCTAAACATGACGTATCGCTGAAGTAAGAGTAAGTATTTAGCGATTGATGAAACAGCTTTATTTCATATTGCCTAACGCCCTAGCAATTTAGAAAACAATTAACCGACAACGCTCAACTTCAAACTTGAAACTAGAAACCCGAAACTAAACTACATGCCCATCATCACAAACGCTCCCCAATAATAAGGTTCTTTATATTTTGCCATCAACTGTAGCTGCGCTTGCTTAAATGCTTTTTGTTTATCCCCAAGTTTGAGCCATTGAGCATAGAAGTTTGTCATCAATTGTTGCGTTGCCGCGTCATCCACTTTCCAGAGGCTCATGATCAGCGCATCCGCGCCGGCCACCAGAAAAGCGCGTTGAAGTCCGTACACGCCTTCACCTGCCTTGACATCTCCTAGTCCGGTTTCACACGCACTAAGGATAATGAGATCGGTACCTTCAAGATCGAGGTTCATGGCTTCGTATGCCGTCAGAATTCCGTTGTCGTTGCTTTCCAGATTGGGCATCCGTTGTCCACTGACAGTTGCACCTGCGCCAGCCAGCATCAAACCTGAACGGAGAAGCGGATTGTCATTGGCATTCTCCAAGGAGATGCCGAATGCGGTGCCGGTTTCTTCAACATCCTGTAAAAAATACCCGTGAGTAGCAATGTGCATCAGCGT
>DASQTN010000502.1:0-3658 GCA_035641895.1 Chryseolinea sp.
CGTGAAGGTAAAGTAATTATTTTCAATGTAGATGAGGTACTGATTCAGCTTACTCAGGAATTCAAAGGAGGACTTAAATCTCATCCGCTCGATATAACCCGCCTCATGATGCTCTAACAAATCAGAAACCTGTTCAAAAAAAGTTTGAAACCTGTATTTATTTTCCAGCATTTCCGTAGCCAGCTCTTCCGTGCTTGTTTCCGGAATATTCTCTTCTCCAAGCTCAGGCAGCACGTTGGAAATATAGTCTGCGAAAACCTTATTGGGAGAGATGATCAAAATGTCTTTGGCCGTTATCGTATCCCGGAACCGATAAAGTAAAAAAGCAATACGGTGCAGGGCGATTGATGTTTTACCTGACCCGGCCACACCCTGAATGATCATAACGCGCGAACTTTCATTTCTGATGACGGCGTTTTGATCACGTTGGATCGTTGCCACAATATTCTTCATCTTATCGTCCGACGCCTTACTCAACTCCTTTTGCAGGATTTCGTCATGAATGCTGACTGCATTTTCAATCATGAACTCCATCCTACCCTGCCGGATCCGGTATTGCCGTTTCAATACAATTTCGCCTTTGACTTGCCCCGAAGGTGTGCTATAGGAAGCCTCCCCTAACTCGTAATCGTAAAACATAGAGGAAATTGGTGCACGCCAATCGTAGATCAGATTGGCTCGCATGATTTCATCGGCAAAAGAATAGATTCCAATATACACCGGGGTTCGATTATTGGACGCGACGAAGTCAATCCGTCCAAAGTATGGAGACTCCCCTAGTTTGAGTAATTTCCTTTTTCTGGCAACGGCAGACTCTCCGGTAAATGCCATTCGATTTATGGATTGCCCTGCTGCCACCATATCTGCCTCATCCATCCCTGATTGATGTTCGTAGATGTATTCTTTATTCTTTCGGAGTTCGGTGGAAAACTGTTTTACCGTATCATCGACACGTTTGACTGCCAGCACCAGTTTTTCCTTGATTTCTTCCAAATATTCGCGCTCTTCACGTTCTGTCTCGTTGATCATAAGTTCCAAAAAGCCTCAAAGGTCGCAATTCATATCAAATTCTAATAAGGTCCCCCCTTTAAGGACAAAGCCGGCGCATTGACAAGTCATCCCATAATGTGCAAACGTGAAGTGTTGTGCACGTCTCCCCTTGAGGGGAGCTAGAGAGGTGTCCCTCCGTAGGCAACCTTGCACTTTGATGGCGAAGTTAAACACTCCCCTTTCCCCTCTCAAGAGGGGACGTGTGTGCGTCGCACTCGTAATGCACATTTAACTATGGTTGCGTACGGCAGTGAACAAGGAGAGACGTGCGCAGGGCTTCGTCGTTTGGCACACATATATCATAACGGGTAAGTTCAGTGTCGCAGGTTCGAGCCGACCGCCTGTGGAATTGGAAGCAACACTAGCAACTGACAAGAGGAAATTTTTTAACTTCCTTCCATGAATAGAAGATCATGTCTGCAGTCCCTTTCTGCCTTAGGTTTGCTCCCCCTAACTTCGGGATGGAGCCCAATGGAAGCAGACATCTTACAAAGAGCAATACCAGCGTCTGACGAGAAAATTCCTGCTGTAGGATTGGGGACCTGGCAAACTTTTGACGCTGGCGAAGGCGAAGCAGAACGTGCTCCGTTAAAATTAGTCCTTAAGACCCTGGTCGAAAATGGCGGTCGTGTCGTCGATAGTTCGCCCATGTATGGCAATTCAGAACGCGTTGTAGGTGATCTCTCTACAGACCTTAAAATAAATAGTCAACTATTCGTCGCGACAAAGGTTTGGACCCGTGGCAAAGAAGCTGGTATCCAACAAATGAATAACTCATTTGCCCTTCTAAAACGAAAAAAAATTGACTTGATGCAAATCCACAATCTCGTGGATTGGGAAGTACATTATAAGACGTTGCGTCAATGGAAAGACGAAGGTAAAATTCGTTATTTGGGGATCACCCACTATACCGAGGGCGCATACGGATCGATTGAGCAAATTTTAAAAACCACCCCAATAGATTTTCTGCAGATAAACTATTCGATGCTTAGTCGTAAAGCGGAGGAAAGATTGTTCCCCGTGGCACAAGAGAAAAAAGTCGCCGTCATCATCAATCAGCCATTTGAGGGAGGGGAGCTATTCAGCCGGGTTAAGGGCAAAACGTTACCGGGGTGGGCTAAGGAATTTGATTGTAATAGCTGGGGACAATTCTTCTTAAAATTTATACTTGCACAATCAGCGGTCACGTGCGTCATCCCGGGCACGTCGAAAGCACATCATATGCTGGACAATTTACACGCGGCTTATGGGAAGTTGCCGTCGGAAAGCCAACTACTGCAAATGCGGCGGGAGGTTAATTGAAGATGCTAAGATTTTACAAAATTCAAGCCGCAAATCTCAAAATGCCCGGCTTAAACTGAAAAGATTATTGTTGACTTTGTAGGATGAAAAAAAATTAAGCAAACCGTGGCACCTTACATATAAATTAATGTTACGATAACGTTCTCAATCGAAAATGAAAGCGATGAATTTTCGGCCTTTGATATCCGGAATAGACTGTTACATTTTTGATTAATAAACTGTATCTTGTTCTTTCTCGTTAAATTTTTAATTTTAGAAAATGTACACCCATAGCCTATGAATAGTATTTACTAAACGAACCTATTCATATTCCTTTATTCATTCAGTTTCGTCTGGGTTGAGCCACCTGGAGTAGCTGTTTATTAGAGCATTAAGTGGACTGTTGATGTACGGTGGTGAGAAGGGCGAAAGCCCTTAAGATTGGTAACTAGCTCAACTTAGCTACAATGAAGAAATTTTTATTGTCAGGAATGGTCCTGTTTTTTGGAAGCTTGCTCTGTGTTTCAGCTCAGGATTTAAAAGTTTCAGGTAAAGTTGTATCGGCCAAAGACGGCACAGATTTGCCTGGTGTAAATATTCAGATCAAGGGTACGACCAGGGGTACTATTACGAATGCGGTAGGCCAATACGAATTAATGGCACGGTCTCCCCAAGACACGCTTTTGTTTTCATTTATAGGTCACGTCACGGCCGTGGAAATTGTGGGCCAACGGGGTACTATAGACGTCAAACTCCAACCAGAAGCAACAGAACTGCAAGAAGTTGTGATAACAGGTTTTCAAGATGTAGACAGAAAGCTGTTTACCGGCTCGTCCGTCAATCTTAAAATGGCCGACATGCGTATTGGAGGAATCACGGATGCGAGTCAGATGTTGGAAGGTAGAGTTGCTGGTGTAACCGTTGATAATGTCTCGGGTACTTTTGGTTCAAATCCTAAGATCAGGATTCGGGGGAACACTACAATTAATGGCGATACACAACCACTGATGGTTATCGATGGGGTAATCCTTGAGGACCTCAATGCCGTGAGCGCTAATGACGTCATCTCAGGCAATGCGAATACCCTTACCGCTTCATCAATTGCCGGACTAAATCCCGATGACATTCAGTCCTATCAGGTTTTAAAAGATGCTTCGGCTACTGCCTTATACGGAACGCGTGCTAAAAATGGTGTGATTGTCATCACCACGAAGAAGGGACGGAGCGGTCAGACCAGAGTGGGTTATTCGGGAAATTTTTCCTTTCACCTTCGGCCCACTTATTCTCAGTTCGATATTATGAACTCGGTCGACGAAATGTCAGTATA
>DASQTN010000503.1:0-2042 GCA_035641895.1 Chryseolinea sp.
GCCAACAACGCAGATCCTCAAACCTTTCTACTTTACTCATAACATTAAATTATATCAGCTAACGTAAACACCTAAACACTTAAACACCTCAACACATTCTAAAGATGCTGAATTACTCGCGGTATCCAGGTATCGAACAAACTCCTTATCACTATATTTTCCAAATCCCTCAGCTATGTTGTTCATCACTGATAATGCTGCACGCCTCAACTGACTCCTTGTATCAAAATCTGTGGCAAGTTTTCCCTTTTCGGCTACTAAATAAATTTCTTTTACAAGGCTGCGCGCATTTTGCCAGCGACGCAGATCCTCAAACCTTTCTATTTTACTCATAAAATTAAATTATATCAGCTAACGTAAACACCTAAATACTTAAACACCTAAATACATCTCAAACATCATAAGCCAAATTCGGGCTCAGCCATTTTTCAACTTCCTCGATGGTCATCCCTTTGCGCTTAGCGTATTCGATGACTTGATCTTTTTCAATTTTACCAAGCCCGAAATATTTTGAGTCAGGGTTTGCAAAGTAAAAGCCACTAACAGAAGACGCCGGGTACATTGCATAAGATTCTGTCAATTTAATTCCCGCTTTTTCAGCATCGAGGATTTCGAACAAAATACCTTTCTCCGTATGATCGGGACAAGCTGGATATCCTGGGGCAGGTCGAATACCGACATATTTTTCCGTGATCAACTCGTCGTTGTTCAGTTTTTCATCCGTAACGTAACCCCATAATTCTCGTCGAACCTTAGCGTGTAGACATTCAGCGAATGCTTCGGCCAACCGATCGGCTAGCGCTTTCACCATGATATCGGAATAATCATCCTGTAGTTCTTTGTATTTGGCCAAAAGCTTTTCGATGCCGAGTCCAGCGGTAACAGCAAACATACCCATGTAATCCTGACGCCCGGCGCTTTCCGGAGCAATGAAATCAGCAAGGCAAAAGTTGGGAAGATTTTGGGCTTTTTTATTTTGCTGTCGTAGGAAATGAAATGTCGCAAAAGATGGTTCACCTTCCTTCTTGGACAATTTCACATCATCGGTTTCAGTTCTTGCCGCGGCGTAAAATCCAACCACTCCATTAGCCTGCAGGCTACGCGCCTGAACGATCTGATCCAACATTTTTTGCGCATCATCAAATAACCGTTGAGCTTCTGTACCCACAACGGGATCACTAAGGATTCCAGGATAACGGCCGGCCAACATCCAGGTTTGAAAAAAAGGAGTCCAGTCAATAAATTTTCTAATCTCTTCGAGCGGGAAATTGACAAATGATTTATTGCCCAAAAACTTCGGTTTGGTGATCGGCGTATTTTTCCAATCAATTTTCACTTGATTGGCGCGGGCATCTGTCAAAGAAATGTAGTGTTTTTGTTCTTTGCGTTTGTCGTAGTCCTCCCTGAGCTTTGCATACTCGTTCTTAAACCTGACCTTAATATTTTTAAATGTATCGGGGTTGATGAATTCACTCGCCACAGGAACGCTTCGAGAAGCATCCAGCACGTGAACTACAGGGCCATCATACACCGGATCTATTTTAACCGCCGTGTGAATACGCGAAGTAGTAGCACCTCCTATCAATAATGGCATTTCCATTTTTTCGCGTTGCATTTCTTTGGCCATATGGACCATTTCGTCCAGTGAGGGAGTAATTAGTCCACTAAGACCAATCATATTAACCTTTTCCCGTTTAGCCGCTTCAATAATTTTTTCTGAAGGAACCATTACCCCTAAATCAACAACCTCATAATTATTACAGGCCAGAACAACGCCAACGATGTTTTTCCCAATATCATGAACATCACCCTTGACAGTGGCCATTAAAATTCTAGCGGCCGGTTTTTCAACGCCGCCATTTCTCCTTTTTTCCTCTTCTAAATATGGGGTCAGGTAAGACACGGATTTTTTCATAACGCGCGCGCTTTTTACAACCTGCGGGAGAAACATTTTCCCTGCGCCAAACAAATCACCCACCACATTCATCCCCGCCATCAACGGCCCTTCAATAACGATTAATGGACTCCCATATTTCTGGCGG
>DASQTN010000504.1:0-2107 GCA_035641895.1 Chryseolinea sp.
TGTCGGTCCGTTTATAAGTCCGGATCAAAAAGCTTTATACTTTGCCAGTGCGCGACAATCTCCCGGTCGGCAGGGTGGCGTGGATATTTATAAGTCTGTTCGAAAAGATGACAGCTGGTCGAACTGGGCTGAGCCGGTAAATATGGGAAAACCCATTAACACCAGTGCATTGGACTTTTATTTCACCATTGACAACTCGGGAAATGTATTTACCAGCAGGGCAAATAAAGCGTTGGATGGTGCACAGTTGGATCTCTACACGTTGGTGCCTAAAACATTTAAAATACAATTGAAGGGTGTAGTTTATAATGAAAAAACGATGGAACCCCTTACAGCCAACGTTGAGGTTAGGGTAAAAGACGTACCACCCGTAAAGCTTCGTTCGAATGCGTCAGGTGAATTTGAAACCAAACTTCCTGAAATTAAGGAATACACTGTGTCAGCCAACACAGAGGGCTTTCTGCCAAAAGAACAAACCTTTACAATACCCGAGCTTGGATGTGATACCACACTTCTGATAAATGTCATGCTTCAGCCAATAGCAAAAAAACTTCTGCTTGTGGGAAATGTCTATGATAAAAAAACCGAAAAGCTCTTATCGGCTAAACTCGATATCACACAGAAGTCCAGCCGTAAAAGCGTTTCGAAAATGATGGCAAACGACGGCAAGTATGAAAAGGAAATTGCGCAATTAGGTTGGTATATGATCACAGCCTCTGCAGAAGGATATTTAAATACTACCGACAGCATTGAAGCGAATGATGATGGGTTATCGCCATTCTCCCGCGACCTTTACCTTGCTCCGATAGAGGTTGGCCTGACCGTGCGTCTTCAGAATATTTATTTTGATTTTGATAAAACTACTTTAAAGGATGAATCTTTTCCGGAGCTTAATAAAGTGGTTGATTTTCTAAAACAAAACGAGACTGTCGAAATTGAAATTTCAGGCCACACGGACAATAAAGGGTCTGACGATTATAACTTAAATCTTTCGCAAGGCCGTTCCCAAGCCGTTGTTGATTACATTATAGGACAAGGCATTGAAGATTTCCGACTCACAGCCCATGGTTATGGTGAAAGCAAAGCGATTGACACCAACGATAGCGATATGGGCCGGGCAAACAACCGCCGGGTGGAATTTACGGTCATGAAAAAGTAATTTCAGAAGCAGGGATCATTCGTTATTGATCGATCTCTCAAAGTATGGATAGAGCCAATAGTATCTAATAAGATTTTTAGAAATTAAAATTTGATTAAGATGAAGATGGTTATCAGTCCTCGGTTAATTTTCTATGTAGGATTTTTAATATTCCTACCCGGACATGTTTCGTTTCTTTTTAATCTGGATTTTTTGGAATTCCTAAAGGTGATTGGAACGCTGATCTCTTCCTTTGCTTTATTTCAATGGCTACGTCCCGCAAATATGTCCGGCAAATTTACGAAGGGCAAAAACGAAGATGAGCTTTCTTTTTTTTGGAATAAAATTGCGATCCGGCTTTGGAGCGGAATAATATTTATCATCATGTTTTTTGTTACCTGGATTTACCTCCTCGAGGTGATCGGTGAATAGAACGGGTGGAAAGCGATACTCGCGCTCCACGTTGAGTAGAGTTATTCAACAGGAACAATACGCAGCAATTTTCCAGGGTTTTCGGTCGCAACATAAATATATCCGTCGGGACTCTCCACCACGGCCCGTACACGTCCAATTTTTTCAATGAGTCTTTCCTCGCTAACAAACTTCCGGTTTGCAACTTCAACGCGCGCGACAAGCTGATGAGAAAGCGCTCCGACGAGAAGGTTTCCTTTCCAGTTAGGAAATTTATCACTGGTAACCATTGTAAGTCCACAAGGAGCAATGGAGGGAACCCAATACCGTACTGGCTGCTCCATGCCTTCCTTTTCTTTCAGATCTGTTATGATGGTGCTGTCATAGTTGATGCCATACGTGATGACCGGCCAACCGTAGTTTTTTCCTTTTTCAACGATGTTTAATTCATCGCCACCACGGGGTCCATGTTCATGCTCCCACAATATTCCACTTGCTTTGTCGTAGTAGAGGCCCTGCAGATTTCGATGACCGTAAGACCAGATTTCTGGCTTCGCT
>DASQTN010000505.1:0-5425 GCA_035641895.1 Chryseolinea sp.
TCTCAATCTTCTGCGTGCCGTCAGGGTTTGCCCAGGTATGAATCACGCCGCGTGTTTGAAATTTTTTGATGACCGCCGGGTCTTTGAAGTAGTCGGGATTCTCGAATTCTTCTTCGGCATTAAGATGGTATAACGATCCGAAGAATTCATCGAAGCCATGCGCCGTTGGGAGTGTTTCGTCGGCATCGCCGAGGTGGTTCTTACCAAACTGCGCCGTCATGTAGCCTTGTGCCTTTAGCAACTGTGCAAGCGTAATATCGCGCGCCTGCAAACCTTCCTTAGCACCCGGCAATCCAACTTTTAGATTACCAGTGCGGTAGCCGCTTTGCCCTGTGATGAATGCCGAGCGTCCGGCAGTACAGCTCTGCTCACCATACCAATCGGTAAACAACGCGCCCGCTTTGGCGATGCGGTCAATATTCGGTGTCTTGTAGCCCATCATGCCCTGGTTGTATGCACTTATGTTCCAGTAACCGATGTCATCGCCCCAGATTATGACTACGTTCGGTTTCTTTTTTTGAGCTTGCACTTGCACTGCAGACATCATTAAAGCTGCGAGCATCGTTAATGCACAAAAGAAACCTGCGGGAAGCCATGAGATTGGCATGCCTCTCCTGGGTACTTTTTTCAGATAATTCATTTTTTTGATTTAGTTTTTTTATTGACTGTTCCGCAAACTCCTACTGATTACACTTACTTAACGGTATAACCTTTTCCTTCCAGGCAAACGGTGAACGCCTTTTTGAAACTGTCGGTCATGGCCGTCTGTTGTGCTGCTGCTGCTTGGTTGTTCGCCTGTTGTTGTTGCGCATCGCCCGCTACTTTTGCACGGCGACCTGCGAGTCCTCCGGCAACGGCACCGATAGCGGCACCTTTACCAGCATCTCCGGCGATAGCGCCAATGGCAACACCTGCCGCGGCGCCCCTTGCGGCACCTTTCACCGCTGTTCCGTCCGGTGCGGTATCAACCTGAGCCGCCTCCACTTTTGGTGGATTGATTGGATCAACACCGGATTGTTCCACTGCCCAACGGTAACAATCGCCATCATCTTTTTGCTGGGTGGCCGCATCCTGGTCTTTTGCCGGGAAAACGTAAATGCCCAGACTCTTCGCAAATGAGGTGGTTGGAGTCGCAGCCGGCGTTTGAGCCAAGCAGATGGTCGTAACCAGTAAAATATATCCTGTAAGTATCGTTTTCATGGTAATAAAATTTTAATTGTGGTTTGATCAGGTTTCAAAACTCGTAACCAAGCTGGCGTAGTACATCCGCCTCGTTGTAAAAACTACGGCTCAACGTTATTTTTCCGTTTTCAACCCGATAAACAGCATTGATATTCAGAAACACGGGACCACGACCATCTTTATAAGTAATCTTGAGGGCAGCCCAGTCGGAAACATAATTGCCGGGGTTAGCGCCGTCCACAATCTTAGTAGCAATATTAACGGCCCGGGTATACTCAATTTTTTCGTACAGATTTTCTGCTACATCCTTCCAGCTCGCAATGGCTTGTTCTTTGTTAGTTGAGTCCCTTACAGAGGGTCCATACCCGATATAATCATCAGACAGGAGGTCGGTCATCGTCTGCGTGTCTTTTGCTTGCACCGCCTGAATATATTTTTCGATCACAGCGATATTTTCCTGATCGATTTTCCGCTGTTCATTGTCGGAACACGCCGCAAGAAATAGACTTACAAGTAAAAGTCCAGGTAGAATTTTCATGATTATTATTTTTTTAGTTGATGCAGTGCTTCTCATGCCGATAACCAAGTCTCGAAAATGAATAACATGGTTTGTAAATTATGATCGTAAGCTACTCGGGTTAGCTTATTGTTTTTAGACGGTGACGTTTACGGACGAAGTATCTACTCTAACTTTTAACGCTGAGAGCACAGCGGGAATACACGCTGAGGATCGCGGAGGGGGCTAATTTAACTCTCGAGGCTCATCATCGCGGGCTGGCTCACCAAACTAAAACCGTCATTCAGAGCGAAGGGTAGAATGCGCGAAGGGGCGAAGAATCCCCTCCCAATGAAATGCTGTAACCGGATAAGAGAACACGAAGCGATGAAATGGAGAACAAAATTTGAGTACCCTGTCCGTTGATTTCTAAAATAGTTCAAATTTTTATCTTGAGCGCTCGCATCGGCGGGTCAACAGCATTGTTGGCTGTCGGACATCAACTCATTCGGTCAGTTCTGGAAGTGTGTGGTTTAGCTAAGGCGTAGTTCTTTACTTTTGCAGTCTCAGAGCACGGGATGTTTCGCAGAAGGTTCAATGACTTTGAGAGCGGGTTGGAGGCTCAACATGAGATCGCTAGAGGGAGGGAAATCCTACGAGGAATAATACCCACTAGTTAAGTTTTTTCGATTGAAATCAAAAAATGGCAGACCGGTGGTCTGCCATTGAATTATCTTCGAGATTCCTGCGGAATCTCCGATTATTTTAACTGATCGAATTGTCTACTTAAACACAAACCCAACGTTCAGCGCGAAGTAGCTCATCGGTTCGTTAAGATCGCCAGCTTCAAAGCCATAGTAGTATTTTCCTGAAAGAGAAAACCCAAATTCCGGATTGACTTCATATAAGACACCTATTTCCGGTCTCAGTGCAAAATGCCACGCGTCTTCCTCCAGGGTATATTGGCCCATGTCCGTATTACGTCTGGAGTACATTGTTCCTAGCCCAAGCCCAACAAATGGATTGATAGTTTCCTCAGGATGGAGGTAGTAATTGGCAGAGAACAACAGTGGAACCTGATTTTGATAGCGAAATTGTCGGCCACCAAGAGACACGTTTTCCTGCGTATATACCGCGTAAGATTCCTCAGAATAGAAAACATTCCAACCAGCCTCGAATCCAACACCAACATTTGGCTGCACGAGTCTGCGATAGTCTATTGTAAAGCCACGAAAACTTGGTTTGTCGATAAAGTCACCCATGTCGCCTGTTGCAAATCCCATGGAATATTGCAACGAGGTAAGGTTTTGCGAGTAGGCAGAAACACTAACAACAATGAAAAGTATAACGAGTAATTTTTTCATAACTTAAAGATTTGTTAGTTGGTTTTTAAATAAGGTGACTGAGCAAACGTCCGGTCGAGAGCGGTATTTATCCGGCTCGCATTATAGGAATTAGTCAAGATACCGTTGAGCGCGCCAACCCACTGGATAACAGGCAGTCCATTTGCAGCCAATACATCTGGATCAACCATACGCATAAGCAACGTTCCCGTAGAATACGTTGAATAGGATGGGTAGCCCCAACCCCAGTATGGATAATATCCACCATACCACCAGTACCAGTAATCATAATAGTAGAGAACGGTCGTGGTCTCCCAGGCGGCTGGTGTCAATAGTACGTCGGGATTCTGATCATAGTTGACTTTGGACCATCCCAGGGCAAGCATATTCTTGTCGATCTGCGCCAGAATTGCTGTGGCCGTTATGTCCGGAATATATTCCGGGGCATCACCTTGTACAACATCACCGGTGATCTTTACAATCTTATTTGGCATCGCATAGGTCCCTTTGCTTGCAAAATCGTAACTCGGTTCGTAGTCCGTGATCACAACATCCAGGTCATCAACGTACTCAGGCCCTTGTGGATAGCATCCAGCAAGCAGGACAATCATAACCATTGCCACAACGGAAATTGATTTGCTTCTCTTCTCCATAATCGTTCTTAGAGGTTTTATTAGAAATTAATTAGTGTTTTTTTCGAAGCGGCTTTTACTTAGCATCAAATTCTCCAATAAGGGGAATCTCTTCCAGGATCTCTGCCCGGATTTTACTAAGTATATAATGTTCGAACTGATAGAACTGAGCCGCGGCTTTTACACCCGATCCCTTCTTTATCTTGTTATAATAGGTAACAATTAGTTTGTCCGTTTCGCCTTGCTGCTTAATGATTTCTTTAATGATCTCATCGGTGTTCGTATCGTCGAGCGATGTATAACTGGACACATATTTGTTAAGCAGGTCAAGACGTTTCTTGCCTAACTCCTTACGCTTACCTTCGTACTCATCGTACGCAACCCAGAAAGCATCTTTTTGTGCGCCTTCTAGTTTAATGAATTCCGCTGCCATGGCTTTCTTCTCCATGCCAAACACGGATTGCACGAGATCAACTTCTTCTTTGTTGCTTTGAGAAAAAACGACAAAGGCCATTCCAACCATTAGAGTTGTGAGTAGAGTTTTTTTCATAATTTTTTTACTTGTTTTTTTTTTGACGATACCACCACCCATTTCTAACAATGGATCATCGTCACACGGTAAAACTAATGGCTCACATCGTTAAATTTTAAACGGCATCGTCTACAGTTAGTAGACGGATTCACCGGTCTCAAGAGCTTTGCGGTCGCTAATTTCGTTCAAGAGCGCCCGGGCATCGGCGACCAGGTTATGCAGGTACGTGTAATTAAGGTTCTGAAAACTGATTCGTGTATAAAACATGTCACGCACTATTGCATAGTATCGGATACCTAGATCAGAATGTACGGGAACATCCATATAATCGCACCACAGTTGGCGCACTCCTTCATTTACATTTTCATCAACGATTTGACTTGCAGCGTAAAACAGTTTATTGTTTTGGCTTCGGGTGAGTTGCACCTGGAACATAACTGTTTCAGAATACTTTATGAGCAAATAAAGATAGTCAGGATCCAGCGTTCTCAATTCGCCAACTTCGGACAAAAATTCACCCACCTTCTTTTTGTGTAAGGAGAGAAGTTCAGAGCAATAGCCGTCCAGATCACCGAAGTAGTGGTAGAAACCCGATTTATTGAGACCGAGTATTCTGGCTAACCTTTCTACCTGGATACCATCCAAGCCTTCTTTTGAAAAAAGGCGGTAGCCTTCTTGTGTCCAGATTGTTGAATTTTTATTCTTTTCCATTAGAGAGTGTTTTTATGATTAAAGCCTGCTGTCCGAGATTTACATTAGGTTGATCAAACTTCAGCGTGAGCATCGTTTTTTGTTATATGTTGCATCACTGCTTTAGCTTCAGTCATCAGGTCGCGTAAACCGGGAAAGGTGAGATTCCTGAAACTGAGACGCGCATAAAGCATATCACGCACAATGGCAAAGTACCGCATCGCAAGCGCAGGATCACGCAAACCTAAATAATCGCTCCACAATTCGCCGATCAGAATGTCTTCTTGTTGATCAATCTTTTCGGCAGCTTTATAAAACTCTGGTTTGTCTCTTCTTCGAATGAGCTGCAGGTGAAATAGGACCGGAATCCTATGTTTAACAATTACATTAATATAATCAGGATCGATCGCATTAATTGTCGCAACGTCTGCCAGGTACAATTCCGCTTTGCTTTTGTGTAGGTTGATCAACTCATCACAATAACCCTCGAGGTCGCCGAAATAATGATAAAAGCCAGATTTATTGAGTGCGAGGATCCTGGCCAGGCGTT
>DASQTN010000506.1:0-2220 GCA_035641895.1 Chryseolinea sp.
TCGACCAACTCATCCCCGCTGGAAATTATCGCTGTTCGAGGTAATGAAAAAACCTGCACGTTCGCCTTTCCCACTGAGGCTAGCAGAGCCACTTCAGAAGGCGAAAGTAACATTCCTGGTCCTAACAATTCATCGCCCTGCTCGCAGTCAATCCCTTTCCGACTAATGTTCTGACCCTCCTCAACTGGAGCACTTAATATGCGGGCAACCTTGTCTTTTATTTCAAGGTCTTCGTATCGAATAACGGTATCTGTTCCAACTGGAAGAACCGCTCCCGTCATCACTTCAACACAATTGTTTGGGCTTTGTACTTTTTTCTGGGGACTACCCGCTGCCTGCGTAAATTCTACTGAAAATTCGTGCTGGCCATTTTTAAATTTCTGAAAGTCAATTGCAATACCGTCCATCGCGACTCTATCAAATGGCGGAAAGGCGCGGTCGGCAGTAATTTTTTCCCCTAACACGCGATTAGCCACGTCTTGGATTGGAATTGTCTCAATACTGGGGTGGTATGGGTTGGAAAATATAATATCAGAAGCTTCTCTAACACTCACCATGTATTTTATTTTAATTTACGCTTTCCATTCCTCTTAAAGGATGCAACCGTGAGGCTCTTAAAAGTATGAGTAAAAAACAATTTACACACATTTCCAAGGATGGAAATCCACAAATGGTAAATGTTTCTGAAAAAGGAATCACCCTGCGGACAGCACGCGCTCAAGCAATTGTAGATGTAGGTGATGAAATTTTGGCAAAGATTCAAAACAATGAATTGATCACTAAGAAAGGGCCTGTCTTTCAAACAGCGATTATCGCCGGCGTTTTGGGAGCAAAAAAAACTGCAGACCTGATTCCCTTTTGTCATCCGTTGGGACTTGAAGATTGTCAGATAAAAATCAGTGTCGCGCAAGGTAAGATCGTGATCGATACGGAAGCGGTCGTCACTGCTAAGACAGGCGTCGAAATGGAGGCGCTTGCCGCCGCATCAGTTGCTGCACTTACGGTGTATGATATGTGTAAAGCGCTTTCCCATGACATTGTTATAAAGGAGATAAAGTTGATGGCAAAATCGGGAGGAAAAAAAGATTTTAAACGCAACTGATATGACATTCCGCAGGAGGCTCTACCTCATCTTAAGTCCGGATGAAAGGGGAGGTTTTATCGACAGAGTTTTCGAAGTGATTTTGGTCTTAACTATTATCCTGAACATTCTGGCTATAGTGCTTGATTCTGTACCAAGTATTCACGACCAATATGCTGATTTGTTCCGCCATTTTGAAATGTATTCACTTATCCTCTATACTATTGAATATGTCGCCCGGATCTATTCGATAGTCGAGGATCCCAGGTATGTTCATCCAATAAAAGGTAGACTGGCATACATGACAACACCGATAGCGATCGTCGATCTCCTGGCGTTTCTTCCATTTTACCTGAAGTATGTCTCTTTGGATCTCCGTTTTCTTCGAATTTTCCGATTGATGGCATTGTTTAGGATGTTTAAAATTGCCCGCTACATGCATGCGCTCGACATTTTCAGAAGGGTAATAAAGGATCGGAAGGAGCAACTTGTTCTCAGCTTCATTTTTATTCTATTCATTCTGGTTGTAATTTCATTCGTAATGTTTTATGTTGAAAATGAGGCCCAACCAGATAAGTTCAGCAGCATTCCGGCAACTATGTGGTGGGGAATTGCCACCCTTACAACGGTAGGCTACGGGGACATTGTGCCCATTACCCATCTGGGCAAATTTTTAGGCGGGCTCTTTGCTATCGCCGGTGTTGGACTGTTGGCTTTGCCAGCAGGGATTTTATCGTCCGGTTTTTTTGAAATGTTGCATACTAAAGGGGCACAGCAAAAATCAACTAAAATTTGTCCACATTGCGGGAAAGAAATTCACAACTGACATGAAACATTCAACGGTTCTCCCATTAAACGGATTAATCTTAGCCGGTGGGAAAAGTTTAAGAATGGGTCACGATAAGAGTCTGATTGAATATCATAATGTGTCCCAGCGTGAATATTTATTTGCGATGCTTAAGAATTTTTGCGCGTCCGTTTTTACTTCGTGCAAAAGCAATCAATCCATCCCTGTGCATCTTAATCCCCTTCCGGATCAATATAACTTTGATAGTCCGTTAAATGGAATACTGACCGCCTTTTCAGATGATTCAATTGCTGCGTGGCTTACCGTGCCCGTTGACATGCCACTTATTGAC
>DASQTN010000507.1:0-4486 GCA_035641895.1 Chryseolinea sp.
TCTCTTCCTTGTTAAAAAGCCCTTGGATACTTTTCAACCAACGCCGCCGTGAAAATCGGTCTTTTTTTCGGTTCCTTCAACCCCATTCACATGGGTCATCTTATTATCGCGAATACGATGGTTGAAACGACCGACTTAAAAAAAATTTGGTTTGTCGTTTCTCCGCAGAATCCCTTTAAACCAGCTAAAGGATTGCTGCACGAATTTGATCGTTACAATTTAGTCCAATTGGCGATTTCTGATAATTACAAATTTGAAGTAAGCGACATAGAATTTCATTTACCTAAACCAAGCTTCACTATTCATACGCTGGTTCACCTAAAGGAAAAACATCCTGAAAAGGAATTTAAGGTGATCATAGGTGAAGACAATCTCGTCAATTTCACCAAATGGAAAAATCATCAGCAAATCTTAAAGGATTACGGATTATACGTATATCCAAGACCCAACACGCAACTTTCTGAACTCAGAAAGCATCCTAACGTTACATATACAGAAGCTCCAATGCTTGACATCTCGGCAACCTTTATTCGTACTTGCATCAAAAAAAAACAATCGGTAAGATACCTTGTTCCTGATGCGGTTGAAGAGAGTATCAGGGCCAAGGGCTTTTACCTGGACTAAAAGGAAGAAATCCATGCACGTAAAATCGTTATCAGAAATTCCACGCCTGATGAGGAATGCATTTCTTTCTATGATCTGCTTTTTTACACTGGTCTCAGTTACAACATATGCCGGAGGCGTACGTGGATTTGTAAAGGATGAAAAGGGAGAACCGTTAGCCTATACGACGATTTTTGTAAAGCAAACAGGAAGTGGTACAACGACAAATGTAAATGGGGCCTATGAAATTGCCCTTGCTGCAGGACATTATGAATTGGTGTACCAGTTTCTTGGATATGAAACTGTTACCCAGCAGGTCGACATCGCTGCAGATTTTGTCGAGGTTAATGTAACGCTAAAAACTCAAGTCACAGTTTTACAAACAGTAACAGTAAACGCCGGCAACGAGGATCCAGCGTATACGATCATGCGAAAAACAATTGCGAAAGCGCAATATCATTTGCAGCAACTTGATAGCTATTCGGCACGGGTTTATATTAAAGGTTCCGGTCAATTAAAAGATTATCCATGGCTTGCAAAACGAAGATTGGAAAAGGAAGGCATTGAGAAGGGAAGAGTATTCGTTTCCGAGTCAATCAGTGACATTAAATATACAAGGCCCGGTAAATTCGAAGAGAAGGTAATTTCTATCCGCAGTGATGGAAATGATAACAACACCTCCCCCAACCCATACATATTCGGAAGCTTTTATGAACCGGAAGTGGCAGAGACCATCTCGCCCCTTTCACCCAAGGCCTTTTCTTATTACAGATTCGAATACATGGGGACGTTCAAGGACCGGGACTATGAGGTTAGCCGGATAAAAGTTGTGCCCCGTTCGAAGGGAGATGATGTAATCGACGGCGTAATTTATATCGTCGAAAATTGGTGGGCCATTCATAGCATGGACATTCATACCACCAAACTCGGCATTGATGTAAACATAAAAGCTGTATACGCACCCATAGAAGACAAAGCCTGGATGCCTGTGTCTCATCGGTTCAAAGTAGGCGGAAAAGTTTTTGGGTTTGAATTCGAATTTAACTACCTGGCTACCGTAAGCGATTATAAAATTCAGCTAAACCCCGAATTGTACGTGGATAGTGAAAAGATGGAAGTAATCGACGAGAAAATAGAAAAACAGCAGGCGAAAGAAATCGAAGAAAAATTTAAACCATTATCCAAAAAGGAACAGGCGAAACAGGATCAGACCAAGCAACTTCAGAAGCGCCTATCCGACGGCAAGGAAATAACACGAAAAGAGCTGAATACCATTATCAAAGAATACGAGAAGGCTGAAGTTGATCAATTGGAAGCCCCTGAAATTATCTCGAATTCAGATTTCAAAATCGACAGCGGTGCCTACAAAAAAGACTCGGCATATTGGGCTTCTGTTCGCCCTGTCCCGCTGACAAAAGAAGAAGTAACAGGCTATCAGAAATCTGATAGCATTGCCGAAATTTCAAAAAAGAAGGAAGCCGGTGATACACTTAAAAATTCAAAACATAAAGGTTTTCAGCCCTGGGACCTGCTTATTGGCGACAACTATAAAATTTCTAAGCACTCAAACTTCAAAATATACTTCCCGATACCTGGTTTCAATACAGTAGATGGGTGGAACTTTAACTATAAGGTTTCTTTTGGAACCATTCTCCAGGACACAAACAAAACACGGTTTTCAATAACGCCTCTTTTCCGTTATGCGTTTTCACGCGAAGTGCCCTCGGGGTATCTAAATTTCGCGCTTCGAAATAAAAATTACAGGCTGGAATTGGAGGGGGGAAGGTTTATACAGCAATACAATCCTGATGAACCGATTTTGCCGATTGTGAATAGTTTCATGACGCTTTTTCTAGAAAAAAATCTCATGAAGATCTACGAGCGTGATTATATCGACCTGCTATACAGGAAAAAAATCAATCCTTATATTACTTTCAATACTACGTGGTCGTGGGCAAAGCGACGGGAGCTAATCAATACTACAGAATTTAAAATTGTGAATCGCGATAAAATCGAAGGCTATACTTACAATGAACCTGTCAACGAAGAATTGTCCGACACCTCTTTCCCGGACCACACGGCGTTTATAGGATCTATTGGCCTCGTTGCAAGACCCTGGATAAAATATACCATCAGAAACGGCAGACAATCAGAAGTTCCCAACTCATCGCCAATCATCACACTTGACTACTGGAAGGGATTTAACAATGTTTTTGATAGCAGTATCGACTTTGATCAAATTGAATTAGGCATCAAGCACGGATTTAAGATTGGTATTCGTGGTAATGTAGACATCGCTTTGCGCGGTGGTATGTTCCTGAACTCCGATAAGATGTACTTTATGGATTACAAACATTTTCAAGGAAACAAAACACCTTTTATAACCAATGATCCTGTCGGCAGCTTTCGACTACTTGATTACTACAACTTCAGCACGTCTGATAAATATTTTGCAGGCAACTTTCATTACCAGTTCCGAAAATTTCTGATTACCAATATCCCGCTGGTAAGATTGGCCGGTATTCGTGAAAATATTTTCGTCAACTATCTGGCTACACCAACTTCAAAAAACTATACCGAGGTGGGGTATTCTATAGACGGCATTTTAAGATTCCTGCGTCTTGAAGTCGCAGCGAGCTTTCAGGACGGAAAGTATTTGGATTACGGATTTAGAATCGGGATTGCGTCCTATATAACGGCAAATTTTTCTGACAACTGATCATATGTTTTGCGATTTGTCCTTGTGGACGGCCAGCATTTCAAAATGCTTTCTATCGCTCATATTTTTCTTTTCAAGCAATATCTTATTTCCGGTCTCCTCAAAATTTTCGAGATAATACAGGTTATAACCAAAGCCTGCTACCACATCAAACAATTCATCTCGCTCATTTTGATCAAGCCGCTTGTAACATTCAATCATTAAGTTCGGCTTGTATTGGGTTAGGATGTTTGGTATCGTTTTTAAAATTTCCTTGTCATAACCTTCAGCATCGATTTTTACAAGTTCCAGTTGGGGCAATCGAGGTAAAAAGTTTTCCTTAAGATACTTCTCCAGATTTTTACCCTGAACTTTCAAGGTAAAATCATGATGATGTTTTTTCTTGTGGATTTCTGATAAAAATCCCCCATTATTAAACGATGCATCGGAATAATTAAAAACAAATTCGCCTTCTTCCTTAGTTGCCGCAAAACAACGCGTCTGGATGTTTGTGTGATTACGATTAAGCGAGGCATTTTTTTCCAGGATCTTATACACGTACTTGTTAGGCTCCAAAGCAAGAACCAACCCCTCTTTTCCGACAGCTAGAGCCATAGGCACAGTGGTATCTCCGGTATGTCCTCCAATATCTATGATCATTGCGCCCGGTTTTGCTAATCGCTTATAAAAATTAACATTTGAATTTGTTATAGATTTCGGTTGCTCAAAGGGATGCAACCATTGCGCGTACTCGACCGTACCTACTCCGTCGATCTCAAACTTTTTTATTTCATAACCATATTCCAGGAACGTTTTCTTTTGCTTTATCTTTTCCAGCTTCCGTTTGATGTAGTTTATCATATTCCTGGGTGATTTTGAAAGCAAATATAGTAAAGTCGGAGGGTAAGTATATTGAGCTATCCATAATACCGGGGTGACCTAAAAAGGGGAACAAAAGCAGAATAAATTTGATTCTTAATGGAATGGTACAAGCGTACATGTTTGTGCTCGTCGATAAATAAAGCAGCTGAGTGCTGTGTTTATATTTGCTTGCATTAAAACATGACCCTGACCCCAAAATCGAATTCATTAAACATGAAATTGAACCTCTCAGCATACCTGTCAATCTGTTCGCTCGTTATACTCTTTGGGTATATCTCGTACAAAGAATGGTCAACGAAACCG
>DASQTN010000508.1:0-4664 GCA_035641895.1 Chryseolinea sp.
GATTAAGCCGCCTGTTAATGCTGTGATGATGGCTAGTCTGTCTGCAATCCACCAATAGTTAACTTTCGTTTTTCGCGCGAAAAAGAATAAACCAATTAAGACCCCAATACCCGCTCCGTGGCTCGCCAAGCCTCCTTCCCAAATGGCAAAAATGCGAATAGGATCGTTCGAAAATTCGCTCAGATCGTAAAACAACACATGACCGAGTCTGGCTCCAACAACGGCCGAAATAATTATGTAGATAGTAAGTGTGTCGACTTCCAGCGACGGTCGTCCATCCCGTTTGTAGATATAATACATGACTTGCTGGCTGAGTATAAAACCCAATGCCCAGGATAATCCATACCACCTTACTGGATGGTCTAAATATGGGATCACAAAAATATCAGGGTCGACGTCCCAAAGGATGTATGACAAGAGCAGAGGGAGGTCCATAAGGAAGGACAAATTTTAAAATCGAATGTAATCTATATTAGTATTGAATACAAGTCCAAACGGCTGTCAAGCGGGGGCATTTAGAATTGTCGCGAAGGATATTAAGCTTAGGTAAACAACAGCTGGACAGCCAAGAGCTGGGTCACTACGATCACAACGGGGACACTCCCGATACGTATCGGGAGATCACTACGTGAAGCGGTGAAAATACTTCTCACGCTGTGGTTCATGGTGGACATTGTGACCTGCCCTAAATAAAAGCGGGGGAGTAAACGCATTTAAAGCCGCAGGCTAACCGCGAAAATTTGAAATGCACCCATCCAAGCCTTGACGGTCTGCTGATTGAAAAGAAGATTTTAATTAATGGCTTTCAGATGCGAAGTTTAAGAGGCAGATGTTAAGTCCCGAAAGCTTCTTAAACGGCGATCATGACACCATTTTCCTGACACCAGCGGAGACCAATGATTTGTAATGATCAATCCCTCAAGTTCCAAACCAGAATATTCCATTCATCTGTTTGGTCACGAAATGTAAGCACAGTTTCAAATCCTACCCGTTCATGAGCGCTCATGGAACGTTTATTACGCGTCGAGACCGAAGTGACACATAAATCATAGCTTGAACCGTAAAGTTCTTTATGTTTTTCATATAGTGAATCAAAGACCCCTTTTCCCCTATAATTTTCAGCCACGCAAATTTGCCCCATAATATAAAATGAATAGTCGGTGACTGTCTTTCCTCGATAGGTAACGGTGGAAAGACGGTTAACCATCGGTTGTAAAACAGGTATCATATCACTGAATGACTTCAACATAACCAACGCATACCCTATGACTTTTGCACCATCCTTTGCTATTACCTGCGATGCGGCGAGGTTCATTTTTCTCAGCAAATCCATCGAATGCATTACGGTTACAAAGCCATCGCGGTTGGCATCTTCAACTGACAGCGATGAAACATGATAAGCCTGTTGCAGCTGTAATATTTGTGCAAGCTCATCTTCCGTCTTGGCGTTGCAAAAAAGAAAGGACATACTAATTGGTTGGCAAAAAAGTTAAGTCAATTCAACCTCATCCATCCGATCCAGGACTTTTCTCTGGTCTCCGGATACAAAACTAACCACCACTCTCCATATTTATTCAATTGGACAACATCTCTAAATTCCTCTATCCGGGTTAGTTGATTCCCCTTAAGCACCGCTGTGTTACAATCATTTCGCTTGATCGCGTCGTTGATTTGCGGCGTGGTTCTAATCAACCCTACGACTTTCTCTTGTCTCAACCTGCCTGCAAGCGCTATTTTTGTTTTAGGTGCGAACAGGATGGTATTTTTTGTGAGCTGAGACTTTACGTCAATAAAAATGGCGGTATACTGAGAATAATCCTCACAACGGATTGCTTCTTTGAAAATATTGATAATGGTACCTGATTGAATTTTTTCTATCGAAAGGATCTTTCCTGGGTAATCATAAACCTTTCTAAAAACCCTTCCATTGTTCAGGAAGACAGATGTTTGATTATCGGGGGAACAGGGCCCAGAGTATATCAAATCGTTTAGCCCATCCTGGTTCACGTCAACTACATGAAAATAATCCCAGCGATTTGCATTGCCATTGTCACAACGGTAATCCAGTTTCGGAAGAAATGAAAATCCAGTCGTATCAAACTGGAAGTCCCCGTGGTTCTCGAGATATTTTAAGCGTTTGCTGATATCATCTAACGGCTGCGCACACACAAACGTGGAAAATATTGCCAACAGTATCGTTAACCAGAATCGCATCATTTTTCGCTTCACAACTTGTGGCCCACTGTCGGACCTAAACTATTTCCAATTAAAATAAAAGTCACCGCATACCTTGCTAGACAAGATAATTAATTAATTCAGTTATTTGTCATGCTATTCTAGGCGAATACTGCATCCTTTCCACTCAAAATTTCCATCGCCCGGTTTGTCCTTGCCCCTGAAACACCTGTGCTTGGACATTTTCCGATTCCCCTCAGTTCATCAACAATTGTCTGAATCAAGGGTTGTTGGATATTTATGGGAATATCAAATTTTAATATCTCTGCTTCCTTGCCTTCTATCTCCAGGGTAACCGAGTGATCGCTAAAAAACGGAAACGAAATCCGCCCTTTACTTCCTACAATTGTTGTGATTTCCTTATCTGATATTTTCGACGTAGTAAAGCACCACGTACCCTGACCGACAATCCCGCTGGCAAAATGGAAGGTCCCCATGACAATATCTTCTGCTGGGTATAAGCCCGCTTGATTACGTGCAACACCGTGCGCGCCCTGTATGGGACCAAACAGAAAATCCATCATATCGAGCTGATGAGATGCCAAGTCGAAAAAATACCCGCCTCCGGAAATCTCCGGAACAATACGCCAGTTATCGTCATGTCCGCTTGCCCAAACGATATCAGGCTCGAGCGTTTTATTAAGCAATATGTTCACGTAGCGAATGTCCCCAATAACTCCATCCTTAAGCAGAGATTGTACCTTGAGAAAATTCGGAAGGCATCGACGGTAATAAGCCGTAAACAACGGTACGTTTGCACGCTGACACGCGGCTACCATGTTAAGGCATTCCTTGTGGTTACGCGCCATTGGTTTCTCTACGTAAACAGGTTTCCCCGCTTCAGCCGCTTTCAAGGTATATTCTTCGTGCGATCCAGGTGGCGTAGCAATATAAATGGCGTTTACGTCTGGATCATCAATCAACTTATCGGCATCATCATACCATTTCTCAACCCCATGACGCTCAGCATAATCTTTCGCTTTTGCGCCATTACGCCGCATGACGGCCACTAGCTTCGAATGTTTGATTTTATTCATAGCAGGACCGCTCTTGACTTCACAAACATCCCCCGCCCCTATTATGCCCCAACGAACTTCTGATAATTGAATAGACATGATTAGTTTTTAGCTGGGGCTAAGATAGTAAAAGTGTTTAAGTGTTTGAGTGTTTAGGTGCCTAGGTTCTGGACTCCCCTGTCGAAGGGCGGCTATCTATTCGAGATGCGCTCGGCGACTCGCACAACATAAACACGTAAACACTTAAACACATTCAAAAGCACATTCTAATCGTTAATCTTATAAACCTTGCCCGAATTAGTAGCAGCACCGTTGGTGAGCACATAAACTTCCCCATCATTGTCCTTTCCGAACCCTAATACAAATTCATCGAGTTCGTTTCCGGCTTTGTTGGTGATGCTCAATTTTTCATAGTTCCAGGTACTTCCAGTTCTATCAGCTGCATACACAGCACCATTCATTCCATCCGAGCTTTGTGAAAGGACACCGAAGATATACTTGCCGTTCAGTTCAGTTTCATCATCGCCCTCATATACATATCCACCAATCGAAACATTCCCCAGTCCATCGCTAAAACTACGCGAGTTTTTGAATTCTATAACTGGATCCTTCAACGGATTGCCAAACTGGTCTTCGGAAGGACAAGAGGCTGGAACAGTCTCCGGGTTATTGGGATCAAAACAATGCGCGCCTTCCTTGATGTTCCATCCGTAATTACCCCCTTTTTCAATAACGTCTATTTCTTCATACAATTCTTGTCCCGCATCGGCTGCTATCAGATTGCCCTCAGGGTCAAAACTAAAACGGTAGGGATTTCTTAAACCAAATGCATAGATTTCGTCGAGACCATCCGTACCCACAAACGGGTTGTCAGCCGGAATACCATACTCTTCAGTACCATCCACCGATATCCTCAATATGCTTCCCAAAAGATTTTGTGTAATATCCTGACCGTTGCCTCCGTCCACATGGCCTTCATCGGTATCATTTGCACCGCCTCCATCGCCAACTGAAATATATAAATATCCATCCGGACCAAAAGCGAGCATTCCGGCGTTGTGGTTACTCTGAGGATGGTCGATGGACAGCAAAATTCGTTCGGAAGCAATATTTGCCTGATCTTCGCCAGGCGTCACAGAAAATTCAGCAATGTGATTTGTGTGATCCCATCCAGCTGGGCCGGTGGAACTTAATGGTCCGCTATAAAAAACAAAGAAGCGTCCGTTGTTCTCAAAATCGGGATGAAATGCTAAGCCTAACAATCCCCTTTCATCCTGCGGTCCTTGTCTTGCAATGATCTTAGCAGATATATCTAAGAATGGTTGCGCCATCATCGCACCATCATGATGAATATAAATCTGCCCACCTTGATCTACAATAAAGAGTCGTTCCGAATTGTCGGGGGCTTCCATT
>DASQTN010000509.1:0-5764 GCA_035641895.1 Chryseolinea sp.
TTCAAAGCGAAAGATAATTTAAGGACCAAAAAATCCGCCGTAAAAAGGGAGTAATAAACTGATTCAGCGATAATATCTCCTGCCCCTGCCGAGAGTTGCCTTGTAGTTATGAAAGGATTTCAGTGCCACCGCCGGCTTACGGATGTAGTCGTACATCTCCCGGCAACGATGGCATTAGCGTCTCACCGAGTCTCGAGAAATATTATTTAGAAACTTTCTAAATAATTTTGAAGAATCCCAACTGGAACTTAGAATTGCACCTTATTTAGAATTATTCCAAATGAAATCACTTTACCTACTCACATTGTGTGTCTTTTTTTCGGCATCGGTATGGGGCCAAGGCACAGGCTCCGTTCAAGGAAACATTAAAACTTCTGATGGAAACCCAGCTGAATATGTAAATATCAGCATTGAAGGAACTTCAAAGGGTACGGTGGCAAACCGTAATGGCTCTTTCGAAATTAAAAATTTGAAACCGGGCAGCTACAACCTGATAGCCTCATTCGTGGGACTCGAGACTCAGCAACAGTCTGTCGATGTTAAGAACGGGGAAATCACAAAGGTCACTTTTGTACTTACTGAGAATACCCAGCGGCTGGAAGAAATAGTTATTCTTGAAGCGAAAGATAAATATACCGCCGATCGCGTTTCCAGTTCATTGCGGCTAACGACGCCTTTAATTGAAACACCACAGAATATACAGGTGGTGACTCCTGAGATGTTGAAGAATCAACAGGTTATCAGCATGAGCGATGGGGTCATCCGCAATGTAAGCGGCGCCGTCAGGCAAGAGCACTGGGGCGATCTGTATACAAATATTGTTGCCCGCGGATCACAAATTCAGGCGTTCAGAAATGGGTTTAATGTCGTGAATTCTTATTGGGGACCATTAACTGAAGATATGAGTTTTGTTGATCATATTGAATTTGTCAAAGGCCCTGCGGGGTTTATGTTGTCAAGCGGAGACCCCTCGGGATTGTATAATGTTGTTACTAAAAAACCGACCGGCGTTTCAAAGGGAGAAGTTTCGATTACAGCTGGAAGCTTCGCTTTGTTAAGATCGACGCTAGACCTTGATGGAAAATTGAGTGAAGATGGAAAATTGCTCTATCGACTAAACGTTGCTGCACAAAATAAAGGGTCTTTCCGTCCCAACGAATACAATGACCGATACGCAATCGCTCCGGTTCTTTCCTACGCTATCGATGATAAAACCACAGTAACGTTGGAGTATAATTACCAGCGTGCCAATATGAGCAATGTAGGCTCGTTTTATGCGTTCTCGAAAGACGGTTTTGCTGATTTACCGGCAGAACATACGGCGCTTCCTGGCGGCACGCCCGGCACTAAGATCAATGATCACACGGTGTTCTTCAACATCCAGCATGATATAAACCCAAATTGGAAAATAACCGCACAGGTAGCAAAGCTTCTCTATGATCAGGTGGGAGCATCAATGTGGCCAACCTACGCAAATCAGGATGGAACCTATGTTCGCAGCATAAGCATCTGGGACTCGAAAAGTGACATGACGATGGCACAGGTTTTTGTCAACGGTGAGGCACAAACGGGCTCAGTCCATCACCGGATTTTGACGGGCTTTGACATGGCCTCAAAAGAATACATGGCTGATTGGGGACAGTCTCATAATTTGGATTCAATCGATAACCCATTCGATCCTAAAAATCCATACCTGGGAATCCCTATCACAGGGTATCCGCAATTCGATCGCGAAACGCCGCTTGAAGAGAGAGCGCAAATGGCCGGTGGTCTCCAGGATCAGCGCTACACCAGCTTTTATCTTCAGGATGAATTAAGTTTTTTTGACAACGTGTTAAGATTAACATTGGCCGGCCGATACACGAACCTCCAGCAGTCCGCTTGGGGAGGCACCCCCGACAAGGCAAAGCACTTCACGCCACGGGTCGGAATAAGTGCGTCGCTAGACAAACAACTGTCGGTCTACGCTTTGTATGACCAGGCCTTCGTCCCTCAGACAGGTATTTTGGTAGGCGGTGGCAAGGTGCAGCCTATCACTGGCAACAATTTCGAGTTCGGAATAAAGAAAGACTGGTTTGGCAGTAACTGGAATAGCACGCTTAGTTTTTATCGCATTCTTAAAAACAACGAACTCACTGCCGATCCAATGAACCCCACCTCAGGACAGAGTATTGAGCTCGGGCAAAAAAGAGCACAAGGCATCGAGTTCGATGTGCGCGGAAGCATCGTCAATGGTTTGAACCTTGTTGCAAACTACGCTTACACCGATTCCCGCGTCACTAAGGTTGCAGAGGGAGTTACCTATCCGGAAGAAGGTTCGCTAGTTCCAGGATTTGCAAAGCATACCGTTAATGGATGGTTGAACTATCAATTTCAAAATGGCGCACTAAAAGGTTTCGGCGTCTCAGCCGGCTTCACTTACCTGGGTGATCGCGCGACATACTGGGAAGCTGCTCCAGATCCGGATAAAGAAATGGAAAACTATTTTAAGGTCGACGCAGGGCTATTCTGGGAAAAGGATAAATTCAGAATTACGATGAACGTCTTCAACCTGCTGGATGATTACCTGTACAGCGGCTCATACGAGTCCTGGATCACCGATGCAAATTTCGTTGCATCACCACTTTATAGCTATCAGGCCGAAGCCCCGCGGAATACAAGGCTCAGCATCGCTTACAGATTCTGACCGCAAGCTATTTCAATTCCTAAGAATTAATTTATCAGAAACACTATTCGAGCCCGGATCACCTCCGGGCTTTTTTTATCACCATTAGCATAACCCACTACATTCTATGATGGCGCTATTAGGTAAGATCGAAATGTCGATATATTCGAAAGTGCATGCCGCTATAATGATTACAGCAGCAACCAATGAAAACAAAGAAGGCCCATTAAACCCGGTGAAGCGAAAGATACCGGCGAATAGCCTTTACTGCTTTAAACATATGATCACGAACGGTGCCATCGGATATGCCAAGATTCAATGCAACTTCCTTATAGCTCCGCCCTTCTATCTTACACAACTTAAAAATTATTTGACGCTGAGGCGGTAGTTGCTCTAAAGCCTGCTGCGCTACCTTCTCAAGTTCATCTGTACTAGAACTTTCTTCCCTGTCTTTATTTAATTCGCGCATTACCATTTCCTTCAGCTTATCCTCGCGCGCCGCTTTTTCAACCGTCTTGAGAATACAATTCTTGCAAATAGTAAAGAGATAACTTTTAAAATTCAGATCCCTGTTGAGCTGGTCACGCCTTTCCCAGATCTTCATAAATGTAAGTTGGGTACAGTCCTGGGCGAGCTCTTTTGATTTAAGAAATTTATAAGAAAAACTATAAACGTTCGTAAAATAGTGGCTATACATCTCATTGAAAGAATCAGAATCACCCCTTCGAATGTTCTCGATCAGTACCTTCTTTCCATCGTCGGTAAGGTTCATAATTTGGCGTTGCCAAGTCTAAGTTATTTAAAATAATCCAGTATTTGCTATTAAGATAATCTAGAATTTACAACGGTTGAATTTTTTTTTATCATCACTTGAAATTTACAAGGCTAAAGATCACCTTTTTGAAAACTTTAAAATAAATGTCTTCAAACAGCATGACTTTTCTGATATCTGAGGATATTACCTCTGAGAAAGAACGATATGAGTAACAGCGATATGGATTCTCTCATCAGGAAATTCGTGGAAAACAAAGCCTCCGAAGTCGAAATTGAATTATTACAGCAGTACTTCAAAACACCCAAAGGGCTAAACGACCTGGATCAGGTAATTAACGAATATGCGTCTGATTTTGACAAAACGCACCTGGTGCATTCGTCCTACGACGATCGTGAGGATTTAGGACCAAAAGAAAAGAGTAGCGTTTCAATATTTCCTTCTGGTAAAATGTTGCGCACACTTGCAGCGACTTTCATTGGGATAGTGATGGTGGCAGGTATATATTTCTTTATTTCTCAGGTACACGGTGTTACTGTTTACAAAACAATAGCGGGTCAAAAGACGACCATCAAGCTCCCGGATAACACCATTGTGACCCTAAACGCAAACTCTTCATTATCATATCGTGGCGACTGGAAGGAAGAGAATTTGCGATCTGTTACCCTTACAGGTGAAGCCTATTTTAAAGTTACCTCAAACGCGCAAAAACCTTTCGTAGTCAATACGTCAGATATTTCCATTAAGGTATTGGGAACAACGTTTAATGTAAAATCATACGACGAGGATGAGGCCGTGGAGACTACCTTAGTCGAGGGCAAAGTCATCATTGAAAAGGCAAGAGCGCATGCTGAAACCGAAAGCGTTGAACTGCTACCGGATCAGAAAGCGATTTTTAGCAAGAATAGCAAGCAAATAGTACTGGAGAATGTGAAGCCGGAAAGTGAAGCTGCCTGGATAACAGGATCATTGGTATTTGAAGATGAGCCATTTTCACAAATTGTAAAGGATCTTGAACGGTGGTATGGCGTAAAGATCATTGTAAAAGATAAAGCATCCTTACAATGCCGGTTCAACGCCAGAATAGGAAATGAATCTCTCGAAGAGGTCTTGAACCTATTTAGTTTAAGCGAAAATGTGAAGTATTCCATCCAGGATGGGAATCAGGTGTGGATCGATGGAAGTCTTTGTGATCAAAAAGCAGATTAAAAAATCGACTAGTATAAATATTAACTCCGGCACCATGAATAGTGCATAAAATACCGGAAGACACCAAGGCGCCTTCCGGTTCTCGGATGATTGATTAGCTAACATCTCGCGAAAGACTGTCTAACATTCATCCACAGGTTTAATGGTAAAAAAACCATAAGAAAGGTATGAATAATTTTTTTACAAAACGTCCTGTCTTGTAAAGCGGACGCTTGTGTAAAATGAAATCCTTGTTTTATGATGTTTTTACTGTTGATCAGTTTGTATGCACTGCCATTTCAAACGGAACAGACACTTAAGAATGTGTATGTTTCGCTTGTCCTGGAACAGGCCACTGTCAGGCAAGGGCTTAATGCACTTGAAAAGCAAAGCGAGTACAAATTCTTTTACGGCAGCGACGAGTTCAATACAAAACGCAAAGTTTCCCTGACTTTTCATGGCAATATGGATGAGGCCCTGGTGCTACTGCTAGGTCAAGAAATCACATATTCCATATCGGGCAAGCACATCATTCTAAAGAAGAAATTGATATTGCCGCCGGAAACCATTCCGGCCGATGAAACTGAGAAGTCCCTGGATCCTCCTCTAGCAAATCCGACAGAACCCGCGGTTAACGATATCATTGGATCGGCTGATCTAACAATTAGTGGAACCGTCACCAATGACGCTAATGAACCGCTACCGGGAGTTAATGTTATTTTGAAAAGGACTACCGTGGGCACAACCACCAATACCGCAGGAGTATTTAAAATTGCCGTTCCGGATGCTTCTGCAATTTTAGTTTTTTCATTTATTGGTTATCAGACCGTCGAACTGAGTGTTGGGGAACGAACTACGATGAATGTCATGCTTGAACCCGATACAGAAACTCTCGATGAAGTTGTGGTGGTCGGGTATGGATCTGTTAAGAAAAGCGACGTCACCGGGGCGGTATCATCGATCAGTAAGAAGAGTCTTGGTGATCGGCAGGTCTCAAGCATTGCGCAACTGATCCAGGGACAGGTTGCTGGTGTTGACGTTGCAAAGGGAAAAATTCGCATACGCGGTGTCACTTCATTCAATAACACGGACCCACTATACGTAATTGATGGGTTTATCGGAGGCAACCCAGCGACAAT
>DASQTN010000510.1:0-5333 GCA_035641895.1 Chryseolinea sp.
CGTTCGTTTTTGATGCCAGCAGCAAATGTAACTTTACATAGCGATTCCATGATCGAGCTCTCGCATGAGAGCCTAATGCGTATATGGGTAAAGTTGGAGGGTTGGGTGAATGAGGAATTTGAGTCCGCTTCCATGTACAAACGCCTTTCCGAAGCGGCGTCGATGTACCAAATTGGCAAGACTGGTTTGTGGCGCCCGCCTGATTTACAGCTTGCATTAAACTGGCAGAAGAAGCAGAAGCCTACCCGCGAATGGGGACAGCGCTACGAAGAAGCATTTGAACGCGCCGTTGTATTCCTTGATACCAGCCGCATCACGTATGATGCTGAGTTGAAAAATCAGGAGATGATGCAACGCCGCGTACTAAGACGTACCCGCGCTACAGCCGTGATTCTCGGGGTGGCGTTCCTGGTGGCGATCATATTTTTTGTGTTCGCATACCTGCAAAAAATTCAAGCCGATCAACAAAGGTTGGCGGCCGAGGCAAGCAGGCAGGAAGCGATTGCCCAAACGAAATTAGCGGAAGCCAATAAACTCGAAGCCGAACGTAAAACTATTGAAGCGGAAAATTATAGTCAACAGCTTCAAACGTCTAATAATGAATTGAAAGAGGCATATAGCAATCTAACATTCGAAAAAAACAGGGCTGAATTAGCATTCTTGATGGCCAAGGAAGAAGAAGCGAAAGCAATTGCCGCCGGAGAAAAAGAAAGAGAAGCAAAAGAGCTTGCCGAATTGAAATCTGAGGAAGCTCAATTGAATTACAGATTGGCAAACAAACTTTACATGTTGGCGGTGGCGCAGAATCTGGCTACAAAATCCGTACAGGAAGATGATGACAAGGACTTGAAGGGTTTGATGGCGATGCAGGGATACCTTTACAACCGACGTTATGATGGAAAAATTTATGAGCCATACATTTATAACGGTTTGTATTCGGCGCTGAAAAAGATAAACGGCGTGACTTATAACTCGATGAAAATAAATGGTCCGTCAAGAACTCACCTCAGATCCCTTGCAATTTCCAATAAAAATGGTTTTTACATCGCTGGGGCGGATGGGCGAATATATCAAGGCGACCTTCGTAATCTGACTAATACCGCTACGTCTTACGCTACGCAATACCCCTCTAAAGTTATTGCGTTGAGCAAGGATGAACATTTTGTCGTTAATGGAAGTGATTCTTCATTTATTCAAATCTATGACCTTACAAGTGGAAGTAGGCCAAAGGTTGTGAAAGGTTTTACAGGAGCTACGAATGACATTGAATTTTTACCCGACAATTCAGGATTTATTGTTGCTAGTGGAGGCAGGACCTTGTCAAGAGTTGACCAGAATACCGGTGTAATAACCGTGCTTGCGACTTTACCCCACGAACTGAAAGCTATCAGCATTAGCGCCGATGGAAAATTGTTAGCGGGCGCAGCGTGGTCGGGTCAGGTTGTCCTATACAATTTTGACACTAGAACGACGTCTGTCATTGCGCAGGAAACACCCAATCGAATTCTTTCGGTTAAGTTCAGCCCTTCTGGCCGGTTCTTAGCCTATGGTGTCGATGACATTTCTAACAAACGAGGTTTGGTTAAGATGTATGATTTTGAAACAAAAGAGACCCGACAGTTCTCCGGACATCGGGCAGGTGTTAATGACGTAGCGTTTAGTCCGGATGAAAAGTTACTTGCCAGCGCTGGTTCGGATAAAAGACTACAGTTGTACGTGCTTGACAATCCTGAAGATCTGCCGGTGGTGATGGACAATAACAGTGGTTTTATCTGGGATATAGAATTTGCTGAAGGCTCGAACTACCTGATTGCTGCGTGTAGCGAATCTGAAATCAGGATTTGGCCGACAAACCCGTCGCTTTTGGCCGAACAGATTTGTCCGAAGCTGAGTCGTAACATGACACAAGAAGAGTGGAAAAAATATGTTGGCTATGGTGAAGAAACTCCTTATGAAAATACGTGCATACGCCTATTAATAAAGGATTACTGATGTGTATTAGAAAATTTTTCGTCGGTGCTTTGTTTTTGCTGGGGACTATAACTTCTCATGCGCAAAATGAGTGCGAGTTAACGCTTACGCGCGCTACCGAGGAATTTAATGCGGGACATTTATATGGTATTCCCGCAATCCTTAACGATTGCCTCAATAAAAATCAAAATCATGAATGGAGACAACGTGCCTATTTATTGTTGGCTGAAACATATCTGCTTTTGGAAGATCCAATTGGTGCCGAAAATAGCTATTTGGAAGTATTGTGTGCAAATCCAGAATATGTGACAGATCCTCAACGCGATCCTATTGACCTGGTTTATCTGAGTAAAAAATTTACGGCCACACCTATTTTCGCTTTTTACGCGATGCTTGGACCTAACACGTCGCCGATCCGCGTTATTCATGATGTTACTATTGGTGGGGAATCTCAAACGCGTCAATCATACAAGTTAAGGTTGGGATGGCAAATCGGCGGTGGAGTTGACTACAATTACAATGATAACATTAGCTTTTCTGCGGGTTTCAATTATGTATTCACTGGATTTCAACATGTAACGACAGATCTTTTTGGTCCTAATAAGGACATTGTGGAATTTTTGGATAGGCAGACATGGGCCGTTGTTCCCGTAACATTGAAGTATACCCATGCCGTTGGGAATGTCAGGCCTTATGGTTATGTGGGATATTCCGCCAATTTTTTGATGCGGGACAAGGGGATCTTAAATGTATATAACAGAGATGCGAGGGAAAGTTCCAGCGAAAGTCCTTCCGGCGGATTGGCGTCTGCAGATGCTGAAACACCAAACCTTAACTTAAATGATCACCGTCAACGATGGAATGGATCATTTCTTTTGGGCGGCGGTGTCAAGTACAAATACAAACTCGATTTCTTTTTTGTTGATGTCCGGTATTCGTTTGGGATGAAGAATCTCACCGATACACAGAATCGCTTTAACAATTATTCTGAAGGCCTACCGTATCCGTATGTGGACGATGATTTCAGAATGGACAATTTTGCGATTTCCGTTGGATACATTAGGCCGTTTTATAAGCCGAGAAAGCTAAAAAAGGCCAGGACGAAATCAGTATTTAGATTTATTAATAAAAACCGGGATCATGCGACTGATCAGTCTTAGTTGTGTCCTTTTGATTATGTTTCTCATGTCTTGCGAGACCGCAAACAACGTGGAGCCTATATACGAACAGTACTTCACGAAATATTATGGAGAAGATGGCGAGCAGGAAGGGGTTGATTTAGTTAGGAACGGTGATGGCACGATGATTTTGCTGGGAAACTCCTTGTCACAGTCGGATCCCATTTCCCCTTTCATAGTGAAGACGGATGCTGTTGGCAATGTGTTGTGGCAACATGAATTTAAGACTGATAGCGAAACGGCTGTTGATATTGAACTAATCAATGGTGGAAATCAAATGGCAATTCTCACAAATGTTCAGAAATCGACCACGAATATTTGTTTGTACATACTTGGACAAGATGGCGGCCTGATTGATAGCCTCTATATCACTGACCCTAAAAATCAATTCGGAAAGTCTGTTACACAATCGTCGGACGGTGGATTTCTTATATCGGGTTACAAAGATCCGGACCCTGCCCGAAATTCAAACCTGGTTTCTCCAGAACTGGACGAGGCGGACATTCTACTTTTGAAGCTCGACAATGCCTTGACTATAAAAAAAGACTTATCACCCGGGGGCGGAGAATATGTTGGCTCCGGAACAAAGGCCTTTGAAATTAATTTAGACAATTCCATTTACTATCTCGTTTTTGGATATTCCGACAGACCACGTCCTTTTAGCAACGAGTACCGGCAATGTTTTCAATTACTTGCTGCAACTCCTTCGAGCGTTTTTTCCGGGATGCAGGAAGTATCCGAAAACGAAGAAAATGAAGAGCAGGAAGCGTCGAATGTGTTGAAGATTCCACCAGCGTTAGGCGATGGTTATTTAATGATTGGAAAGACGTCGGCTGGTAGTGGAACGAGCGATTTGTATCTCACACGATTTAACAAGCCTGTAAGTCCAAATGAAGCGACCAAATCATTGGACCGAAAAATTCCATTAGGACGGAGGATTGAAGGGGTTGCAGGGGCTAATGCTTCTCCGGACGGATATTTTATTGTTGCGAATGAATTAAGAGATAACAATCAAAGGGATATTTTTTTACTCCGCGTGGAGCGGGATGGAACTGTTAGCTGGAGCGCAAGTTTTGGGTCACTTGAAGGCGATGATACAGCAGGTGGTGTTGAATCGCTCCCTGATGGCAGGATTGCGCTTGTGGCAACCATACAATTAGAAACTCAAAGAAAGATGGCGTTGATCGTTACCAATCCGAATGGCGGATTTTCTGACTGATGTAATACGGAGGCCCTTTCCGGTTACTTTCCTACATCTATAAAAATTAAGTTTATTTTTTAATAGTTACCCTGCTCGTTGGATGTTCAGATTTTACAAGACTAGGCTTGGTTTTTTTTGGATCCTGCTGGGTATTTTACTCGTTGGCTCTCAAGTATTGTATGCCCAATGCCCAAATACTGCGCTGACCGTCTCGCCGACAACTACCTCGATTTGTTCAGGATCTACCGTTCAGGTCACAATAGGACTGGCGGAAACAAATATTGCCTATCAGCTTCGCAACAATGTAACCGATGCGCCGCTAAGTGGATATTATTTGGGAGCAGGAGCGAACTTACTAATTAACAGCGACGCCCTCGCCGCTGATGTTGCGATAAAAGTATATGCGATAAATCCGCTGAGCTTTTGTGCGGTGTATTTGACAAATCTTGTAACCGTAACGGTGAATCAACCTCCTACGGTCGCGGTTGCTGGCAGTGATCAAACCGCGTGCTTGAGTGCGACGTTGGCGGGTAACGCCCCAGTTGTAGGAACGGGTCAATGGACCGTAGTTAGTGGGTTAGGAGGAAGCTTTGCGTTGAATACCGATCCAACAACATTATTTAGCGGAACAGCAGGAAATACATACGTTTTACAATGGACGATCTCCAATGGAGTATGTACCCCGAGCTCCGATCAGGTAACTATCAAGTTGGACGCTGATCCCGCACCAGTAGCGGATGCAGGAACAGCTCAGGTCTTATGTGCCACTTCAACGACCTTGGCAGCAAATGCGGCGACGACAGGCATCGGAACCTGGACAGTAATAAGTGGGGCAGGAGGAAGCTTTGTAAATGTGAACAGTCCGACGACAGTCTTCAATGGTGTAACAGGAACTGTTTATGATTTACGCTGGACGATCTCTAACGGAGTATGTCCAAGTACCAGTGATAATGTTACAATTACTTTTAATACACCACCGACAG
>DASQTN010000511.1:0-4128 GCA_035641895.1 Chryseolinea sp.
TGGGCACAAAAGGCGCGATTACTTTAAACATCTTGTTATTGGGAGTTCATCAAACTCTGCCCGCAGGAATTATCCGACTTTGTTGGCGTGTCAGATTCTTCATTTCTTTTCAGCCCAAATATATGCCCGCTTGCTTGCATACTCAACGTCTTGGTAGGGATATCGTTCTACTGCATCTATTATTTCAAACCCAGTTTCGCGGAGTAATTCCGTTATCTTTTCGGTTTGAAAGAAATATAAATCAATATCTACGTCTATATCATTTGCCTTGTCAAAATGTACTGTCTCGTGTCCAACATGGAAGGAGAATAAAAATTGTCCGCCGCTCTTCATGACTCTGTTTACTTCACTGAAAGCAATTTTGATTTGGTCATCGTTAAAATGTACAATGGCATAGAACGCAAGTACACTTCCAAAATAGTTTGATGTGTAGGATAGGTTCAAAAGATCTCCAGTTTCAAATTCAATTTCCGGAAAAAGCCTCCGCGCCGCAGCAATCATCCCCGATGATATATCAACGCCTATTATATTTTTTAACCCATGGTCGAATAAAAATTTTGTTGTCTGTCCTGGTCCGCAGCCAAAGTCGGCACACGGTCCGTTGTTTTTGTTAACCAATGAAAACTCCTTCAATATCAAACGATCGAAATGTTTTTTAGAAAGTTCGTCACTTCGTTCGGCGGCATAATTATCAGCAACCCGGTTGTAGCAGTTAACTATCTTATCTTTTGATTGCATTCTTATTTTTAATTTTCCAGACCTAATCCCTTTAAATCTTTTCCGCTCATGATCACTTCGTTCACTTTAGAAAAATGGTTTACCGCAAGTCATGTCAAACTACTAATCCCTCAAAATTTTTACAGGATTTGAAATCGCTGATTTAATTGAGTGATAGGAAACCGTAAATAAAAATATTATTGTCAGGCTCAGCCAGGCTAAAGCCATAAGCCCCAGTCCAATTTCAATTCTATAGGCGAAATTTCTTAGCCACATGCTCATCAATAGATAGGCCAAAGGGGAACCAACTAACACGGCTACTGATAATGGCCTCAAATATCCTTTTAAGATGATCGTTAAAATATCAAGAGCTCTCGCTCCGAATACTTTTCGAACTCCTATTTCTCTTTGTCTCTTGGTGGAAATCAACAGGGACAACCCAAACAATCCTAAGCATGAAATAATGATGGAAAGGATTGTGAAGTAGTTAAAAAGCTTTCCGAAATAATGATCTTCCCGATCCTGTGCTGCGAACTTCTCTTCCAGAAAAAAAAATTCAAAGGGAGCATCTGGATAGGTTTCTTCCCATATTTCTTTGATAGCGTTCAGCTTCTCTCCAAGTTCAAAATTATTTAACGCTTCACCGTTCATTTTAAAAGAGAAATGCCCACGTAATACATTAAATTTAAAGGCAATGGGTCTCATTTTGTATTTCAATGACGTCTGATGATAGTCATTAACAATCCCTACAAGATCATAGACTTCATTGGATTCACGATCAACTATTTTAGCATTAATCATTTTATCAAAATCAACGATGCCTAAAGCGCTTGCTGCCGATTCGTTTAAAATGATACTGTTTTTATTCTTCCATTTTGCCTCCGGGATAAAATTTTGTCCCGATATGAATTCAACTCCGTACAAGTCAAAGAAATTTTCGTCGACACCGTTTTGATGGACCATTGATTTAGCACTATTGCCCTGAAGACTAAGGTAGGTTTCCTGTCTGTACTCCTCACTCGGCACCGTAGTGGAAGACGCGACCTGTAAAACGAAGGGCTGCCTGGCGCATTTTTCCTTAAACATTTCCAACGTTTTCCGCTTTACGTTCCAGGAAGTGTCCCTGACTATGGGTGCTTGGACAATGAGCACATCTTCCATGTTGATTCCTTTTTCTTTGCTGTGCATATAATCCAGCTGATTTGAAATCACAAATACGCTGATCATCAATACTGTTGAAATGGAGAATTGAACGACTACAAGCAATTGTCTCAAACCGATGCTTCCAATCTTACTATTGTAGGCATTTTGTAACGTGGTTCCGAAATTGGGTGAGAATAAAATTACTGTTGGTATAGTAGATGCTAAAATGACGCCACCAAGAAAAATAGACAGAAAAATAAAATTAATCATTGTGGGATCTTCTATCAATGGTAATAAATGACCATTGGTAAAGGATTGAAGAAAAGGCTCAACGTTTATATAAATAATAACGATCAGGATCAGCGAAGTCAGACAGATAATACTGGATTCAACAACAAACTGTTGTTTTAAATTGACATGGGTAGCACCCATCACCCTGAGTACTCCAATTTCTTTCATCCTCCAATAGGATTGCGCGATCACCTGATTGATGTAATTGACCCAGGAAATAAGAACAATAAAAACGCCGACGGCTATCAGTAAATACTCAGTGGTTAGTAATTGAACATCTGCGATTGAATCGAGGGATACCGTCAATTTTCTATTGGTCGATTTCAATTCGGGCACTTCATTTAAAGTACTGGTCAATTTATCTGATAGTTCACTGGTATTGGTATTGTCTTTCAATAGCAGGTACGTTGAGCAGTCAGGAACAAGCCAAAATTCGTTTGGGTCTAATTGCGCATGTGAAAGCAAAAAGTCGAATTTGAATTCTGATCGCCGTGGAATTTCCTCTGTTACTCCTGTTACTTCATACGTCGTTTCCTGGCCCCACGGTGCTCTTACGGTAAGCGTTTTTCCAATCGGATTTAAATTTCCAAAGTAACGGACCGAAGCTGAGCTCGTAATGACGATTGAGTTAGCTCGCGATAAAGCTGTTTGGGGATTTCCGTAGCGCAATGGAAACGTGAAGATTTTAAGGAAGGCCGAGTCAACCGAAAATATTCTATTTTCAAAAAAGGATACGGTGTTTTCTGACTTGCCGTCAGTGATAATCAATGACTCAACATGATAGCTGTATCGTGTTGCATTAATTACTTCAGGATATTGCGTGATTAATTCTGCGACTCCTGAATAGGTCGCATCGCTTTTCTTTTGAGAGTTACCATCTATCGATTCTTCCTGTGTTATCGAATAGATTCTGTCTTTCTTCTCATGAAAGCGATCAAACTGTAAAGAGCCGCCAATATATTTGGAGATAATTAATGCTGACAGCATCCCAAATACCAATCCAAAAACATTAATGATGCTGTAGTACTTGTGTTTAAGCAACCCGCGTTTGGCAAGTTTGAAATAATGTCTGATCATTGATCCATCTTTAATAACGAATGCGTTTCATGCCTACATCTCGTTGCCGACAAACTTAACAGTGCAGATCAACAGCTCTTTTCTCGGTGGAATTTCAAAATGTCGATTTCTGTGTTCTGATTGCTAGAACTTATTGTCAGGTAACTGCGCATGACTCTTATGTCAAATTACGATTAATCGTCAAACTCTTCCAACAATATGTAAATGCCATAGTTTCGGAGTGGGGTCCCGACACCTAATTATTTAATTCTGCCCCGTAAATCCCTCATTTGGATTTCTTGTCCGTTTAAGACATTTGCAAGCTCCTCTTTACTCCAGTTTTCAGGATTCGTTTTCACGTAAGCCATATTAAGTTTGAGTGTTTCGATCGCTTCGGAATATTTCTTACTCTTCGTTAGAATGTCGACCTTGAGTGCATAGTACCAGGAACTACTTTTGATGTCTATTGCTTGGTTAACCAACGCTAAACCAGTTTCTAGATCTCGACCGAGGAAGTAGAAATACTCTGCGCCCATTGCAAGTAGTTGTGGATCTTTGATTTTTCCTGGTAGCAATTCCTCGTTGACCATTTTCGCAATCTTTTTATCCGTTTCCGTTTTGACTTCAAAAGTTACATTTGTTTTCTCCCACGAAATATTTATTTCGGCGTTGTCCGGGATCACATCGATGTCTATCGTGAATGATTCATAGTACCGCTCTGTTACTTTCGCTTTTGCTGGAAAGCGAACGATATCGTTTCGTTGGTCATATCCACCTGTTCCATAAAGGGTTGTGTCGCTGTTCAAGATAATAGTCCATTCTTGCAAGTCAGGAATCGTAAACAAAGAGTATGTTCCTGCCTGTATTACCTTATTCTCGATCAAGACATTGTCATTGAATTTGATTTTTGTGCAATTACCG
>DASQTN010000512.1:0-4430 GCA_035641895.1 Chryseolinea sp.
AACGGAATTATTTTCCAAGCCATGCTTTACGATCAAGGCTTCATCTATATCTGAGGCCGCCACGTCCGTCGAAGTTTCTGCCGAGAACAAGTTTTTGAAGAACTATCAGACCCAAAATGTGATTGGATACATTGAAGGGGCAAATAAAGATTCTCTATTGGTTTTTACCGCGCACTATGATCACCTGGGAATGATGGGAACCGAAACAATTTTTCCCGGGGCCAACGACAATGCAAGCGGTGTTTCACTGCTTCTAAATTTTGTCAAATATTTCTCAGCCAACAAACCGGAATACACCGTTGTCTTCATGGCATTTGCGGCCGAGGAAATCGGCCTTATCGGCTCTCAATATTTTACCGAGCACCCGCTGTTCCCATTAAAGAAAATTAAATTTTTACTCAATTTTGACCTTGCCGGAACCGGTGAGGATGGGATTCAGGTGGTGAATGGAAAGAATTACCAGCAGAAATTTGATCTCCTAACGAAATTAAATAATCAGGATAAGCTGTTGAAACAAATCAAGATTCGGGGGGAAGCTTGCAATAGTGATCATTGTATGTTTCATAACAAAGGTGTTCCCTGCTTTTTTATTTATACCCTCGGCGGAATACAGGCCTACCATGACATTTATGACCGTGCAGAGACACTACCTTTGACAGAATACCAGGATTACTTCACCCTTTTGGTAAAATTTATTGATAATCTGTAAAATGTCGTGAGGACGTTTACTATTATTTGACGCTATACTGATTCAATTCTGCATCGTGCCACGACGGATAAGGTTCCAGACCTTACATAGGCGATATTACGCGGAGAATTAAACCTTAATTAGACAAAAAAGATGCTAATCTTGGTATGGATTGGTGCGTTACTTTTGTCCGTTTTTTAAGATTGTTCAACTGGTTCTCCAGAATTTTTTTGAACTATGAAACCAGCAAGGGTTGAATACGGATATCGACCGTAATTAGAGAATGAATGAAAAAACATTTTAGCTGAACAATTACAATGCGTCATCTCAAAATTTTTCGCGCTATCGGTTCCGCTGTCAAATTTTTACTCCTGATTTTTTTCACTGTTTCTGGCTCCGCTCAAGACCTGGAGTTCCAACATTTTTCGACCAGGCAGGGCCTTTCGCAAGCCAACGTGTGGGATATTCATCAAGACCGTTACGGATTTGTCTGGATTGCAACAGAAGACGGATTAAATGTATATGACGGTTATTCGTTTACGGTGTATAGAAATAACCCCGATTCCACAAGTATCAGTAACAGTAATGTTCGATGTATAACCCAGGATCAGAATGGCAATCTCTGGATCGGTACCCGGTTCGGTCTTAATTTATACAATCGTACCTCAAATAGCTTTTCAAGATTTTTGCATGACAAAAACAATATTGAGACAATCAGCAATAACGATGTAACCAGTGTATACGTCGATTCAAAAAACAATCTGTGGGTAGGCACCGCGCAAGGACTCAATCTTTATGATGCGCAGAAAAAGAAATTCCAACGATTCTTAAGGGATCCTAACAACCCGCAATCTTTGCCGCATAACTTCATCAATGCAATTCTTGAGGATTCACAGCATCGAATGTGGATCGGCACGCGAGGTGGTCTCAGTCAATTGAGGGAAGGAAAGTGTGAGAACTTTTTCCATGACTCAAGAGATCAATCGACGTTGAGTTCCAACATCATAACGTCCATTCTTGATGGTAAAGATGGAAGTTTGTGGGTTGGAACATTTGATGGAGGTCTCAATAAGTTTGATCTATCCCTACGAAAATTCATTCGATATCAGAGCCGAGAAGGCGACAGAAATAGTATTGGAGGAAATTATATTTATAAGCTCAGTTACGATCGAGAAGGAAATATTTGGGTTGCAGCAGATGGTTCACTAAATAAAATAAGCAAAAATTCCGGGAGAATAACGGGCTATACGCAGGATCAATCCAAAGCGCACAGTTTAAGCAGCAACATTGTAACCAAAGTTTTTTTTGACGTCAATAACAGAATGTGGATTGGAACTCGCTTTGGTGGTGTTAATGTTTACGACCCGGGCAAGTATCCATTTCGTCATTTCAAATACGACCCGTATGATCATAACAGTTTAAGCAACAACACCGTCACATCATTTGAGGAAGATGAGAATGGCAATTTCTGGGTAGGAACGGATGGAGGGAGTCTCAATCATTTTGACCGGCACATCAATAAGTTCACCAAATACCAAAACATTTTTTCCAATAATAAAGTCCTGGCGGTCAAGAAAGAAAAAAAAGGAGGGTTGTGGATAGGGATGTGGAGCGGCGGCCTCAATTATTATAATCCTGTAACAAAACAAGTCAAACGCTATAAAAATGATCCGGCCAATCCTGCCAGCTTAAGTGATAACAATGTTTTCCACATCATCGAAGATCGGAAGGGGAATATATGGATTGCGACCTGGGGTAATGGATTGAATAAATATAATCATGCCACCGACGATTTTACTCGTTATACGCACGACCCCAACAACCCAAATTCTCTAGCGAATTTCGCAATCGATTTCCTGCTTGAAGACTCATTCGGAAAAATCTGGATTGCTTCTGAGCAGAATGGCTTGGACCGGTTTGATCCGGAAACAAATGTTTTCACCCATTTTCGGGCTGATTCAAAACCCGGTAGCATTAGCAGCAACAGCATTTTTACAATGTGCGAAGACTCGAAAAAAAGGTTGTGGGTAGGAACAAACGCCGGACTGAACGTTTTTGACCGTGCTACAGAGACATTCAAATCATACAGTCAAATCGACGGTATGCCCAACGATGGGGTTATGGGCATTCAGGCTGACTATAGCGGCAGCCTTTGGCTAAGTACTAATAAAGGTTTATCGCGCTTCGATCCAAGCAGAGAAGTTTTTAAAAACTTTTTGGAAACCGATGGGCTACAAAGTGACCAATTTAATCGATGGGCTCATTTTCGTCTTTCTACTGGCGAGCTTCTATTTGGAGGGACAAATGGTTTTAATTTGTTTCACCCCGACAGTATTAAAACTAATGCATATAAGCCACCTGTCTACATTACGGGTTTCAGAATGTTTAATAAGCCTGTGAATATTGATGCAAATGGAATTCTGAAGCAAAATATTTTACTTACACACGACATTCAGCTGAGCTATCTTGAAAATGACTTTTCGTTTGATTTCACAGCGCTAAATTATCTTCAGCCGGAAAAAAACCTTTATCGCTACAAGATGGAGGGATTTCAAAACGAATGGGTTGATGCTGGCTATGAAAGAAAAGCATCTTACACGAATCTTAGCCCTGGTAAATATGTGTTTAGGGTGATGGCTTCCAACAACGACGGAATATGGAATGAGGAAGGTACCTTCATACGTATTGTCATAACACCACCCTACTGGCAGACGTGGTGGTTCAAGGCACTTGTAATCCTGACAGTTATCGGATTGGTTTTTACAATTTTTAGAATTCGGATGAATTCTATTAAAAAGCAAAAGATATTTCTGGAAAAACAGGTTCAAGAAAAAACCGCTGAAGTATTACTTCAGAAAGAGGCCGTCGAAGCGCAAGCTGAAAACATGCAAGCGTTACACGAGCAGCAACAAGCTCAAACCGAGTATCTGCAAACCCTCAACCAGGAACTTCAAAGTCAGAAGGAGAAGATCATTGCAAAACAAGAGGAAGCGGAAAAAGCCAGACAAGAAGCCGAGCAAGCCAACAAAGCCAAAAGTATCTTCCTCGCTACAATGAGCCATGAGATCAGAACCCCTATGAATGGTGTTTTAGGAATGGCATCATTGCTCGCGGAAACGTCCTTGACATCCGAACAACAAGAATACACAGATACGATCCGAAGTAGCGGTGAAGCATTGCTGACCGTTATAAATGATATACTAGACTTTTCAAAAATAGAATCCGGGAACCTTGAACTAGACAACCATGCCTTTGATCTTCGCCAATGCATGGAAGAAGTGATGGATGTGTTCTCGGCAAAGGCATCAGAGAAGGGACTGGATTTAGTGTATCAGATCGATTATCAAATACCCGCTCAAATGGTTGGCGATAGTCACCGGTTGCGACAGATTCTGTTGAATTTGATAAGCAACGCTATGAAGTTTACGCACGACGGGGAAATTTTTGTCAGCGTTGACCTGATAAAAAAAGATGAAAACAATTTAGAATTGGCATTTCATGTGAAAGATACCGGAATAGGAATACCGCAGGATAAACTCTCAAGATTATTTAAAGCCTTTTCGCAGGTTGATTCGTCCACGACAAGAAAATATGGTGGCACCGGATTAGGATTGGTTATTAGTGAAAGGCTGGCCCAGTTGATGGGGGGAGCGATCTCGGTTGAAAGCCAATCAGGCGTCGGGACGATTTTTACATTCACCATTACAACTGGTATAAGCCATACACCACTTCGTCAGTATGT
>DASQTN010000513.1:0-7142 GCA_035641895.1 Chryseolinea sp.
GTTCTGTCTACGATCTCGATGGCTGAGGGCTTATACGGAAGCATAGGCTGAACAGCGCGAATTGCTTCCAGCAACTCGGCAAAATGCACAACGACGACCGATTTAAATTTCGGGAGCGGTTCCAAATTTAACTTCAACTCAAGGCTAACCGCTAAAGTCCCTTCACTACCTGTAATGAGCTTTGCTAAATTCCAACGGTCGGTATAAACAAATTCGTCAAGATTGTAACCACCAACCCTGCGCATCACTTTGGGAAACCGCTTTTTTATTTCTTCCTGATGTTCGTGAATGGTGTCTTGTATATTTTTGTAGATATCTCCTTCCCGATCTTTCTGTTGTGCTTTTTTGTGGAATTCCTGTGCTGATAGTTCCTTCAGTAAAAGTTCAGTGCCATCCGCCAATAATACTTTCGCTTCGAGAATATGGTCTACAGTTTTTCCATATAGAATGCTTTTCGTACCTGAAGAATTATTGCCGACCATGCCACCCACGTTCGCGCGGCTCGAGGTAGCGGGGTCTGGCGCGAAATGCAGGCCATATTGCGCCATCGTTTCATTAAGTTCATCCCTGACGAGTCCAGGTTGGACTTTTACCCACCTTTCTTGCTCGTTGAACTCCAGGATTTTATTCATGTACTTGGAGAAATCGATGACAATTGCTTCGCCCACAGTTTGCCCTGCCAAACTTGTTCCGCCCCCACGTGGAAGAAGTTTTAGTTTATGTGTCCTGGCTATTTCGACGGTTTTCTTAACATCCGATTCATCCAAAGGTAAAACAACGGCTAATGGTTTAATTTGATAGAAGCTCGCATCGGTTGAATACATCCCAAGCGAATAGTCATCTACCAGCACTTCGCCTTTGATGTTTTTAAGTTCATTAATAAATGTGCGCGCGTCTGTCCGGTCTTGTGTAAGCATATTGCTGATTCAGTGGAGAAAAGGTAATTAAAAAAGAATGGAAGAGAAAAGAAAAATATTGGTGACCGGCAAGTTTCCGGTCCAATGGCGTAATGTCCTGAGTGCGGTTTAACGAGGACATAAGCGGTAGCGAAAAATCCCGCAACTTCGAGCCACCGGTGTACATTCTCAAAAACGATTTACAATACATTAACAACGACAAAAATCCCACCCATAGAAGCATGCGTGCGAAGACATGCCAAGTTGTCTAAGAACATAGGAGATTAATAATTAATTAAAAGGTGCAAGAATTAAATCATCGCGGTAGCCCTATGCTAACCGACGTCTGGATAATCCAAATAGATGGCTGAATCCAAAATAGTAAAGCTGCAATGCGTGTGTAATTTTAGCTGAAGCATGGACGGCTATCAGGCGTCCTTTAAAGATAATTATATTTATCTTACGGTATAGTCAAGCCGTTTGAAAAAGGTCTATCGCAAAAGAATTGTAACATCACTACTGGTTTTGCTTCCCCTTATTGTGGTTGCAGCCGTAGTTTTGTACATGAAATTAAGAGGTTTCAAAGAGGCGCTGGAAGAGCTCGTCGAGTCAGAATCCAACGGTCAATATTCGCTTGTGATTGGGAAATCATCAGTGGACATTTCGGATCTGAGTTTCACGTTCAACAACCTTATGATTGAAAGAAATGACGCGCTGTTTCAAAATGGTATTCGTGTCGTTAACATCCCATACTTACAAATACAATTTGGTTCAGTAGCATCCATGCTAACATTGAAACGATTTGATATTGAACAGTTCGTGATGGAAGAGCCGACAATAGAAATTGACGCACCGCCGAAACGAAATCCATCGAATGATGACATTATCCTAGCACAACAAATTGTGCAACTATACCCGGCAATTCAGTCACTGCTTGGGCGTTTTGATATTAAGTCTTTAACAATCAACCGCGCATCGGTTGGGATGAATAAAGCGGGTACTTCACTCATAAAGTTAAATCTCGTTGATCTGTTGGTGAAACAATGGGATATCCGCAGGCTCACCAGTTCGAGCCAATTGCTTTTGAAGGTTGGAGGTCAGGACCTTGATTTCGGCAAAGCGAATCTGACCTTTTCCGGAATAGAATTTAATTTCCAGAAACACCATTTAATTTTTTCTGATTTTAGTTTCTCATCTGTTGATACGATTTCAAATTCTGATATTCGGGTATCGGGCAAGTCACTTGTTTTACAAAAACTTGACTATCAGGATTTGTATCAAAACAAACGCTACAGTATTAAGAGAGCTGAGATCGTCAATCCCATTGTGACCGCACATTTCAAGCTTAAGAAGCGAACAACGAATGTAGACAGTAAGAGTGTAATTACCCGATTGGTTAGACATACATTGGGGGAATGTTCCGTCGACAGTGCCGTTATTCGTGATGCTCGTGTTCATATTGTGCTTCAGCAGGACGGAGATTCTGTGAAAGTTCAACTTTCGCGTGTAAATTTTAAGTTGCACGCATTCAAAGTACTCGCTGACAGTAACTCCTTTCAAATAGGCGGTATTGAAGTGGGCCTTAACCGTACGGCAATTGGCTTAAAAAAGGATATGTCTCTTCAATGTGACAGAATCTTTTTCGATTCACAACGTAACCTTGCATTGACTAAGGTGATTTTTTTTGATTCTGCGAAAAGAGAAACAATTGCGGAATGTGAAAAATTGAATTTGCGGGATTTCGACCTCGTGGATTTTATTTTTTACAAGCACGTTGTCGCGTCAGAAGTAAGCCTTGAGAATGGTTTTCTTCAAGCCCACGGCCTGGCTACTCACCTTTCGGGACGAAAAAAAAGATTGCAAGGTATAAGGGACATAATCGTTCAAAAAATATCACTCAAGAATGTCGGATTACGGTATTCGGATGCAAGCAAAAATATTTCAGCCGATAACCTGTCGGTGTTGTTGAATCGTGTTAGGCGCGATAACTCGGGAGAATTTAGCTTTAACATAGAAAGTGTTCATTTGCGTCGCGGCTCGCTTAATAGTTTTGCGGAAAAGATTCATTCGCAAATCAGGAATCTGACCTTTAATGGTAAGGATGTACGCATAAAAGAGGTTACCATTCGCGCAGACAGCCTTGACCTCCAGCTAAATGATTTCACAGCAGAAAAGGATGGCGCCGGACCTATTCAAAAATATTACCGGCATTGGAAGTCTGCATCCGTAAAGTCTTTACGCATTACGGGTCGTGTTCCATCAGTGAAAAACAATCAGATGAGAAGGAAAATGAACGAAGATATCCGTTTTGGGAGGATAATGGTAAACACGCTAGCAGCATCCCTATTTAATAAAGAGACGAGCCTTGCGCTAACAGGATCTAATATTCAAGTGAATGATGTTTTGTCCTCGCATGACGGATGGAAACACGGTAATATCACAGGACATTTTTCCAACGTCGTTGTCCAAACTCCGTCGTCCGGCGCTAAGGCAGGCAAGGTTGATCTAAATTTTCCAACCATTATACACGCAACTGAAGTTGAAATTGAAAACAAGGATGTGAAAATCGATCTGCCATCCGTTTCATTTAAATCAATTTTGCAAAAAAAAAATCATTGGGCGGTAAATGTCGTTAAGACAAAAAAAATCTTTATTACACAAAGTGGGCAGCGAATATTTAGTGCGGATAGCGTCCTGGTGGCTGGCTCCGAATTCACACGAAAATCTCAGCCAATGATTGCCAGCGTAGAGATTTTTGAACCTGAAATATTTCTTTTCGATGGTGCGAACGAAACAGTTGCTCAGAAAGAGCGAGCTGCTTTGCCGATGCCTAAGCACCTTGTGCTTCATCCTGGTATCATTCATTTGTCAGACAAGAAGCGCGTCAGTTTTGGAAAACTGCAAGGCGACATTAAAGCAGGAACATTAAAATGTGCTTTTCTTCGGTTTGAAACGCAAAGAATGCATGTCAGAATCAACGGGGTTTCGATCCAGCGCCGGAACCTGGCAATGGACGCTCTTCATTTAGCACCAAATGAGGCCTGGTTCAAAGCAAACAACCTGGAGGGCGACTTAATTAAGGCAGACTTGTATGGCATACATATAAAAAGTTTTTATAAAGGAGATTTCAACAAATTCAATTTGTCAAAAAACCTAACCGTTTCACTCGAAAACTTTGAAGTAGATGTGAAACGCGATAAGCGTCAGGAAGATCCTCCCGTAATTGAAAAGCCGCCAACACTCGACGGGTTGCTTCAACTTCCGGAAGGCCTTGAACTTAAAAGTGTGGACATCAAGCGTGGAAAGCTTCGATACACGGAGACTTCTGAAAAGACCGCTGCCGATGGTGTCGTGACACTCGAAGATGTTTTCGCAAGACTGGAGTTTGATACTACACGTTCTCCTTCACCCGTGCAAAACATGAAGGTGCAAGCGAAACTATACAACGCAGGTTTGTTGGATTTACATTACGCAACCATCGATTCTTCTTCTTTCAATTTAGCCTTGCAATTGAAAAATTTTGATTTGACGAATCTCAATCATATTGTCGTTCCGTTACAGTCGTTGCAGATCAAGTCTGGATATCTGAATCACTATAACCTCGATGTGATTGCCGATAAAGAGAAAGCAGTCGGAACAGCTGTTATAACGTATAAGAATTTGCACCTTGAGATTTTCAAGCCGACAGAACCAGAGAAGAGAACGCTGGGGACTGAATTGCTTACATTATTAGCGGATGGCATCATTTTAAAACACAGTAAAAAAAATGCAGTTGCACCTGTTGAACAATCCCGCTTGAAACATAAATCTGTGTTCAACTATTGGGTGAAGTCAGCGGTGCATGGGGCGATGGGTGCAATACGAAAAGGTAAAAGCAAAAAGAATTCTCAGAACGCTCTCAGATAGGCCAGCTGTTATAAATTCGTCTACACCGAAGTTGTTAGTTCATCTTGCGGCACAAGCTTTAGCGGTTTTGGTGCATCAGGCCGGATGTCATATTTTGCCCCACCTTCGTCTGTGTGTACTTTCGTAATGATCCAAACTGTGTCAGAATCCTGCAGCAGCATCACTTTGTCACCAACCTCGAAGGCAGGTTTATTTGGGTCGTCCTCAATATGCATAGTTCTCGTCCTTTGATATAAAGGTGAACAACCGAAGTTTTAAAAATGTTATTATTTGGTTAGGAATTATGCCCGCGGCGCCTTTAAGATGCACAAACGCTTTATTTTTTTGCGGGTTCTATATGTATCATAACGTCAGCAAACAAGGGATGTTTCTGTTGAATTACGTCTTTCACTTTGTGGGCTATTCTATGTCCTTCTTCAACTGTTAATTTCTTGTCGACCCAGATATGCATATCAGCAACTTTAAATACACCCATCTTTCTGACTTTTATTTTCTCAATTGCTACAACTTTATCTACTTTTTCAGCAAGGGCGCGTATCTCTCCTGTTAACGCGGGATCAAGTTCTTCATCTAATAGCTCGCCGATAGCGGGGCGCGCAATTTTATATGCATTTATTAATATTATTGCCGATGCAAACAAGGCAGCATAATCATCGGCAATTTCGTAGCCAGGGCCGCCAATCAAGCCAATCGAAATTCCAATAAACGCAGCTGCGGAAGTAATAGCATCACTACGATGGTGGAAGGCATCAGCCTTCACTGCTCCGCTACTAGTTTCTTTACTCGTCTTTAAGACAAACCTGTACAATAATTCTTTTGTCAAAATCACTACCACGAGAATTACCAGTGTAAACGCTTCAGGAATCTTGTGGGGGGTGATGATATTTTGAATACTTTTTACTGCAATTATAATGGCAGCTGCTACAAGCGCCAGACTGATGCCAAGAGAAATCAACGCTTCGCCTTTCCCATGGCCATATGGATGATCATGATCTGCTGGCCTTGCCGACCATCTTAACCCAAGCCAAAGCATCCCCGAAGTTAAAATGTCTGTCGTCGATTCGATGGCATCGGCTATCAGCGCATAGGAATTTCCGGCAATACCACCTACGGCTTTAATCAATGCAAGAATGGCGCTCACAATGATTCCGATTATCGTGGAGCGCAGTCCCTTTTGAGAATTTGATATGGAGCCTTCTGACATTTAATTTTTGAATAAAATAGTATGGATCATCCGAAGTACCAATGACCTAGATTAGGTACAATTAGTCATTCTCCCAAGGAGTTTCATAAATTATCTTCCTCAATATTCCAAAATCCTATTCACTATTCAACACATCCGATACCGTCTTAGTGCTGGTCACAATGTCCACAACGAGCCACAAAGATCACGGCGCCACATAGTGCGCATTGTTCCTCCTTTGCGATTGTCGTGATCCTGCATTTGTAGAGAAAAACCATAGATACACTGATTATACAACTAAGTAATAGTTTAAAAAGCTAAATATCGAAAACCTTCCTCAATAGTAAGCGTGAAAGTATTTTAGAGATTATTTTAAGAATGAAGTCGATAGATGCGAGAGCGCTGATTGAAGCTGGGATAACCCAGCGAACTCACCCTTCAACCTGGGCAGACTTGGGATGCGGCACCGGTATTTTTACCTATGCACTGGCAAGTTTATTAGCACATTCCAGTAAAATTTATGCCGTAGATAAGGAAGATCAGTATTCAGAAACTTATGAGACGGCGGATGTTGATATTGCATTTTTAAAACTTGACTTTATTACGGAGGTGCTTCCATTCAGTAACCTCGACGGTATCATGATGGCGAATTCATTCCATTATGTGAAAGAGAAATCGATGTTTCTTGAGACACTCAAGAAACATTTAAAGCGTAGTGCGCAGTTGATTATTGTAGAATATGACACCGAAAAGCAAAATCGATGGGTGCCTTATCCGATAAATTTCGAAAAATTAAGACACACGTTTACTGCTGCAGGATTCCATTCAATAAAAAAGATCGGAGAACGAAATTCAGTATACAGGTCAGAAAAAATCTATGCCAGCAGCGTCCAATATGGTGATTAATTGTTGATCCGTGTTTCAAAAATATCTCTCACTAGGAGTAGGTCAAATCATTCATACTTAATAGTCTGAGCTGGGTTTGTAATGGCCGTTTTCAAGATCTGAAAGCTGATGGTCACAGCCGCTATCACCAAAACAATTCCAAGAGGAAATACAAACTGTGTCCAATGTGGTGTGATCCTGTAAGCATATCCTTCCAACCAGTTTTGCATGCTAAAATAGGCTATGGGCACCGCGAGTATCAAGGCGACAAG
>DASQTN010000514.1:0-3794 GCA_035641895.1 Chryseolinea sp.
CCCAAAGGAAGTTATGTGCCTACGTTCGAGTTACGATCAATAACTTCAAATCAAAATAAGAGGCCGGAGACAAAAATTTTGCCTTACAAAAAATATGGTGATCCTCACCCTGCAACCAAACACCTAAGCGAAGATTTCAATTCTTCAATTCACAAAGCCTCCATTGCTGTTTTGCCTTTTAAAAAAATCGGAAATGGTGAAACCCTGAAGCACCTTTCGCAAAGCATTGGCGAGTATTTAAGCACGGAGCTGACTCTATTTGAAGACCTTAAGGTAATATCCTATTACTCTGGTAACCACATCCCGAGACAGATGCGCGATATTCGGAGTATAGGTGATACGTTAGGAGCTGAATATTTAATAACGGGTCTCGTCCACAGTTTTGACAAAAGTTTGATGAGGCTTTATGTTCACCTGAACAAGGTTGATACGGGTCATGAATTGTGGGCGCATACTTACGAACAGAAAGATAGCAATCAGAATTACAAGCAATTCCTGGAAGACGCGGTTGAAAATATTCTTGCGGCAGTGTCAGGATTAGATGGGGTTATTGCTCGCCAGAAAGCTTCAACGACGGCGCCTTCTTCCGTTCACAGCGAGACCGGAGCGTTAACATACTGGTACACGCAGTATAGAAATAAGTTCGACAAGCCGACAATAATAAAGGCAAAGAAATATTACCAGGAGGTTATTGAAAACGACCCCGACAATGCATTAGCGCTAGCTTACCTAAGCGAAATCTTGTCCAGTGAAATATTATTGTCCGAAAGCTTTGATCAAAATAAATTAGAGCTTGGACTAAGCCTGGCACTAAACGCTATAAAAATAAATCCGTATTGTCAGCAAGGTTATTTGGCGTTAGGGATCAATAAGCTTAGGTCTAACAGTATTCACGAATGCATCCACGCTCTGGATCAGGGCTTGGAAATAAATCCAAAATCCACAGACTACAACGGTACCATGGGTGCCATGTTAATTTATGCAGGAGAATTTGAGATTGGAGGCAAAACTTTGGAGAAAGCAGTTAACCTTAATTCCCATCTCCCTTGGTGGCAAATTTTAAGCTATAGTTATTTTTTGTACCATCGAAAATTATACCGGGATGCACTGCGATGGGCCGACCGGAGTTTCAAAAGCATTGTCTGGGTTCCACTAGTCAAAGCCGCCTCTTTCGGTCAACTGGGTCAGATTGAAAATGGTATGGTGACACTGGAGCAAATGAAGAAACAATTTGCGTTCGAAGATTTGTCCGCTGACGGTCTGAAGCGAATTTTCAGTTCGGACAAAATTTTAAAGGAAATATTGGAAGGGCTACGAAAGCTTCCCTATATTTTCTTTTTTGTGATGCCCATGATGATCTTGTAAGTGCAGCATCAGCTCAGCGACCCTCAGACATTTAATCTCGGGATTTTCTCAGCGCTAAAGAAACGCCCGGTTGTTCTTGCCGTTTTGTCCGACAGTTTAAGCTTCGAGAAATGCGGATGTATGGACGCTAACTCGCTCAATCAAATTTATACGATAATCCAACTACAAATCCATAATCGACGTTGGGCTCACCCGTTTCAGGAGATTCTCTGTCGTAGTTATGATAGAACTGTAGATTTAAATTGAAATCAGAGATTAGCTCCCAGTTTGTGCTCATATTGCCATCGTACCTGATGCGTCCCTTCTGAGTAACGCTGAAATATCCTGTTTGAACTATCGCAATTGTGAGGCTTGGTTCGTCAAAAGAAAATAGATCGTATGATGCCTGCAAAATAACTTCAGTGTTGGATCTCTGGACACCCTCCAAATTAAGTTCCTGGTTAAATGCCATACCCGTCAACAACACGGCCTGCTGACTTTTTCGCACGAAAAGTTTGTGTCCAACTGATATTCCTTCCTGCCAACGGCGATCCAACCCAAGTTCCAGATTGCGTTGATAACGAAGACCTGATCCGACCGTCCACAAACTCTTAAATGTGTAACTAAAACTAAGAGCGACGTCTTCACGATCTCTTTTTACTTCAATGCTATCCGACGTTAAAATCGTACTAACGGTTAATTTTGTTTCTGTCTTCGGCGCACTGTATCTAACCGATCCATCAAGGTTTAGTCGTCCGATCTCGCTGGATTTCGTGTATGTGTAACCAGCACCGACATTTCCATTGAAGCCATTTTTCCAGGTTCGACTATATTTTGCGAGCGTGGTGATATCCGCTAATTCAATTTCTTGTACATCGGGCAAAGAATGGAGTATTACCCTTCCGGGTCTGTCAGATGGCCTTAAGTAACCCTGCAGAAACTGACCGTACGTGGTCTCGACTCTAAATTCATTTGATTCAGCGTGGATTGTCTTGATTTCTTTGTTCTTTATCTTTACGACCCCAACCCCATCTGCATCAAATTCAACACGTCCCAATTTAATATTGAGAAGTTCACCAACAAGAATGTTTGAGTTATAAAAATGCAATGTATCCTTAAGCTGTCCAAAAATAGGTTGAATAGATATAGTCGTCAGGAAAAAACCACAAAGAAAAATGACCCGTGCACATTTAGCTTTTGGATTTACCATAGCGTCATCGTCGAACAGATACAAAAACGATTTCACGGTAGGACAAAGATTGCACTACTTCTGGCACAACTGGCTTTCGCCGGCAAAATGGCGAGTTCCGTTTATATAGATTTCTTCATCTTTTGCCACGAGTTCCACATCTACAGGCGGCAACTTTTTAAATGTTAGGCTTATCGTTGCTTTCTCACCATTGCTTTTCACATCCCACGTACCTTGCTTTTTTCCTGTGTAATCTTTGGCCTGACCTTTAAAAATTCCCGTGCGTGTAATCTTCGAATGAAATGTACCATCTGTGCACAGGTCTACTTCATCAATCTTCTTGCTGCCTTCGTCATATCCCATCGCTAATATTATTTTTCCTGATAGGAATTTTTTCCAGTCAAAATTTTTGTAGGGCGATTCATTTGAAGGCGCCGAAAACACCGTATTGTCGACAATGGTCTGCACGGTTTTCTTAACTTTTTCAAAATTCAAGGCGTCAGAGGTCGACAAAAAGGAAATGCAAAATCCATACGGGCTACATTTTGCTTCAGCATAAACTTTCAGCTGACTATTATTTGCACCCGCGCCAGCAACTGTTCCGACGGCGGCGATGACATCCGAACCGCGCTTGGTAATTTCGCCTTCAGGCTTCAGTATGAGCCCGTCTGATAGCTCTACTCCGGTCTGCCATCGTGTCATCTGTGCCTGAAGATTTAACTTTTCATTTACCATGACGTAGACTTCACCAATTGTATTGTCCTCCGGCATCAGCAAAAAGACCTCAGTGTCGCGCGGTAAAACCCCCGCCCAACCGTCGGGTATTTTTGATTGTACACCCAGTCGTGGTGATCGTATAGTATCGCCCGCGTGATACATTTCCGCAGGTTTAATTCGATTCGACGGGAGCTGCGCGTGTAGCGCAGTCGGTAACAATACTCCCAACCAAATAATCCAATGGATCCGCTTCTTCATGCTTAAGTAATTTAGGGTTTGGCTGTGCTAGTGAAAGTTAACGAAATTTATAACACTATATCCTTATAATTACCGGGAGTGTTAGAGAATGTACGAAGATTATCACCGCTGATTACATTGTCGTTTCCTTTTTATGTATCTTCAAACCCATAAAATTTTCTGTAGAAGTCGCAGTAAACCACAATCATAAATCAATGAATTTCAAAATAAGAGTTTGTCTGTTAATCCTCCCCTTGGGACTGCTTTCGTGTTCGGGGAGCTTAAAAACATATTCGCACAAGGATCC
>DASQTN010000515.1:0-4720 GCA_035641895.1 Chryseolinea sp.
TTTTAAAGGACCAGATTATAATGAATTATGCCCCCTGGTCTGCTCCCGCCGATAACACACTCCAATTTACCTCGAAGGGTATTCGAGCCCATAATTTTTCGCTTACTAATATCAATGAAAATATTTCCTTGAAAACGACCAACGACCAGGATTCAATTGTCACCTTGCAGTTTAAAGATTTAAATCTTCAAAATATTACGAAGCTTGTAGAAGGTGCCACACCGGTCGATGGATTGGCAAATGGAACTTTGAATATGATGTCGTCTGAAAAAGGCGCATTCAATTCTGAACTTCGAATTGATAGCTTAAGTATCATGGACCATACCTGGGGCAACCTTGCGCTCGCATTGGGAAAGACCTCTGCAGGACCGCTGAACATCAATCTAAATTTGGAAGGCAAAGGAACATCGTTAGAAGCTGGCGGGTATTACTCGTCGGATCCAACTGACCCAGAAATTAATTTGACGGCAAATATTTTGAGGTTCGACCTGGTTAACATTGAACCATTCACCATAGGGCAATTGAAAAATACCAAAGGCCAATTAAAAGGAGATCTTAAGGTTAGCGGAAGCCCCGCCTCACCAGACATAGAGGGAAAACTGAATTTCGAAAAGGCATCGTTTACGCCGTCGATGGCAAATACCGAATTTACCTTGAACGACGAGTCCATTACATTTTCCAATAACCGAATATCAATAACGGATTTCGAGATCACGGACAAACATAATAACACCGCGAAGATAGATGGAAAGATCTTGACTGAGGGATTTCAAAAGTTCAACCTGGATCTTGGTCTAACAGCAACAGATTTTCAGGTACTCCACTCAACGGAAAAAGACAATGAACTTTTTTATGGTAGTGTAAAGATTACCACGAAAGCTAAGGTGTCAGGTGATCTGAATCAGCCTGTGGTAGATCTTAATATCAAGTTGAGCGATGATAGCAACTTCACGTTCGTCGTGCCACAATCGGAGAAAGGAGTTTTAGATCAAAAAGGGATTGTAAAATGGGTTGACCGTGATGCCCAAAATGACCCTTTTCTGGCGTCGCTAAAACCTCAGGACACTATTAAGTCAGCTTTCAAGGGAATTGATCTTTCAGCTAATATTGAATTAAATGGGAAGGAAACTTTTAATATTATAATCGATCCGCTAACCGGAGATAAACTTTCCGTAAAAGGAAATGCAACTTTGACTTTGGATCAGCATCCCAGTGGTGATATGGTGCTGACCGGGCGATATGAAATCAATGAAGGAACTTATGATTTTTCGTTTTACAAAATTATCAAACGGAAATTCTCAATCGAAAAAGGTAGCACGATAATGTGGTCTGGTGAGCCTGTTGACGCCACGCTCGATATTAGAGCGATTTATGAAGTTGAAGCCTCGCCAATTGAATTAGTAGCGAACCAGGAAACCGATGAGGAAGCCCTGAACAGGTACAAGCAGCGACTTCCTTTTTTGGTATATCTCCAAATCAAAGGAGACATGCTGGCTCCTGAAATAAGTTTTAAGATCGACATGAGGGAGAGCGAGCGTGACGCGCACAACGGTACTGTTTATGCAAAAATCCAGGATATCAATACACGGGAGTCCGAACTCAATAAACAGGTTTTTGCACTCTTGATCCTGCAGCGTTTTGTTTCCGACAATCCCCTGGAGAACCAAGCCGCTTCTGATGTTTCAAACACCGCCAGGCAAAGCGTAAGTCGAATCATGACCGACCAACTTAACCGTCTTTTAGAAAATGTTAAAGGCGTTGAACTTACCTTCGATGTAAAATCATATGAAGATTACTCATCTGGAAGTGCGCAAGGACAAACTCAGGTGCAACTGGGGGTACAGAAAACCTTGCTCGATGATCGACTTATCGTCAAAGTCTCCGGTAATTTTGATGTGGAGGGTGAAACGTCGAATCAAAATTCCGCTAGTGATTATATAGGCGATCTCGCCCTGGAATACAAGTTAACAGAAGATGGAAGATTCCGGATAACAGGATTTCGAAATAGCAACTACGATTTGATCAGCGGTGAACTCATTGAAACGGGTGCCGGACTTATTTATATTAAAGATTACAATACGCTGCGCGAACTTTTCAAGGCAAATGCAAAAGAAAAATAACATAGTGCGCAATTTTTTTGCATTAGTTCAACGGTGCAGGATTTTCAAGGGAGTTTTTCTTTTGATTATCAGTGTTGTGCTAAGTGGTTGTACGGCCACAAAATTCTTAAAGGAAAATGAATCCTTTTATGGCGGAGCAGAGATAAAGTTCGATACGCAAGGAAAACGCGTAGGACGAAAAAAGATATTAGAGGAGGAACTGCAGGAATATATTCAACCAAAACCGAATAAGAAATTCTTGGGAATGCGACCGGGCGTGTGGTTCTACTTCATTGCAGGCACACCTAAAAAAGAAAAAGGCGGACTGCGGAATTTTATAAAAAAGAAATTGGGTAAACCACCGGTACTATTCTCCGAGGCTACACCCGATCGGACAGCAAAAACCTTGAACGGACAATTGCATAATGAAGGTTACTTTCAATCTAAAGCCAGTTTTGAAACAAAAACCAAACGAAAGGAAACTAAGGTAATCTACAACATTATCCTGCCACGGCCCTATCGACTGGATACCATCCGATATCCACGGGGACGCGACAGCGTATACGCCTCTATTCTTACGTCGCTGAGGGAAACGTCGTTATTGAAGGAAAAACAACGGTACGATCTAGGGCGTATGCAAGCAGAGCAGGCACGAATAGAAAAAGAGTTGGAAAATGAAGGGTTCTATTATTTTGATGACCGCTATCTGATCTTTGAAGCGGATAGCACGGTAGGAAAAAGGAAAGTTCACCTGCAATTAAGGCTGGAAAAAGGAATTCCTCGCAAAGCCAGGCGAATTTATAAAATCAATGACGTCAACATTTACGCCAGCAATACGCTTTTGCTGGACTCCACTCAAAAGTCGTCCTTTACGCAAGTAGTAGATGGCTATAACATTGTTGATAGCGCGAGAAATTTCCGTCCCCAGGTTATTACCCGATTAATCAACTTGAAAAAAGGTAATATTTATCGCCGCGACGACCAGGAATTAACCTTGAGCCATCTTATGGGGTTGGGCGTCTTTAAGTTCGTGAACATTAAATTTTCTGAGGTAAATGAAGATTCCTTGCTGCTTAACGCCGATATCCATCTGACGCCCCTTAAGAAAAAATCCTTGCGCACCGAAGTACAGATGGTTTCCAAATCAAACAATTTTGTCGGCCCCGGTCTTTCCTTTACGTTCAGCAATCGTAACTTCTTGAGAGGTGGCGAAATGTTCCAACTTCGGTTAAATACTTCGTACGAAGTACAGGTCAGCAGTCAAACCGAAGGAGAGCCTCTGAATGCTGTTGAAGTGGGTCTGGAGTCAAGTCTTACAGTGCCGCGATTTATGACACCGTTTTTTGATATTGACTACAACAACAGCAGATATATTCCAAAGACGGTTTTCAGAGTTGGACTCAACGTGCAAAATCGTGTCGGTTATTATAGGCTTAATTCTTTTTCTGTAGGGTATGGATACAACTGGCTTGAAACAGCATCGAAGGCCCATGAATTATATCCAATCGATATAAGCTACGTTAAAACGGATAAAAAATCTGAGGAATTCCAGAAGGAATTGGATAAAAATCCGGTATTAGAAAATTCGTTTCAAAATCAATTCATAGTAGGGACACGGTACTCCTACACGCTGAACACTCAATTAACCGAAAACACAATACAAAAATTTGAGGATCGAAAATACAGGCCTCATAATTTCTATTTTAATGGAACTGCTGATGTTGCGGGGAATTTTCTTTATTTGTTTCAAGATGTATTCGGCAAACCGGTAGAAGGGCCACCCGAACTTTTGAATTCTCCCTATTCTCCGTACATCATGGGGAGCATTGACGTGCGCCATTATTGGACGTTCGATCCAAGAAATAAACTTGCCTCAAGAATAATCCTCGGCGCAGGCTACGCATACAAGGATAGCACAACCCTTCCCTATGTGAAACAATTTTCAATTGGGGGATCAAACAGTATCAGGGCTTTTCCAGCCCGATCTCTTGGACCCGGCACCTACAATGTAAGGGATGAATTTGCAAGCGACACGGTAACGCAATTTATCGACCAGCGGGGTGATATTAAGCTGGAGGCCAACCTCGAATATCGCTTTGATATCACAAAGATTTTTAAAGGAGCCATTTTTCTTGATGGAGGAAATATCTGGCTGTTGAAGCAGGTTGACCCACTGGACTCAGGATATCGGGAAGGGGGAAGTTTCAACCGAAAGACATTTCTTAAAGAGCTTGCCATAGGAACGGGATTCGGATTACGTCTCGATTTTAGTTTCTTCGTACTGCGGCTTGACACGGCATTCCCGTTGCGAAAACCCTGGCTTGTAAAAGAAGGTGAGGATCCCTGGGTGATTGACGACATCAATTTTGGTAGCTCCACCTGGCGAAAGGAAAATCTTATCTTTAATATTGCGATCGGATATCCATTCTAGGATTTCAAATCAAAGGTTATATTTTTTTGATGGCTTATGAATCTTCCTGAATTTCATACGCAACATGTTTTACTAGGTTACTCATCGGAAATTGATCGTTCCCTTTTTCAACAAGTTGTAAATGATCTGCCTTTTCTTGTGCACCTGTCAAGCGCCAACACTTGCAGTGATATCAAAGATATGCTAGACC
>DASQTN010000516.1:0-6511 GCA_035641895.1 Chryseolinea sp.
GTATCTTCATTCGTCGCCTCGAACAATCGATACGCATGGTTGACACCAACGCGTTATCCACTCAAAATATAACAAATAGTTCGAGTGAGCGGCCGCCAGCTATTGACTTTTACGAAGAAATGTAGGCATACCGTTAAATAAAAAATGGCTGTTAGCCCGGACCCTTAAAAGTTGCTCCAGTTCGGCGAGACGGAACTGATGCGGCACTTGTTCAATGATGAAATCACATATCAACTCATTGGCGTCCGAAAATTTTCCGGCGTCGCAATGTTCTTACCAAGGAGCAATTGGGGGGAACTCCAGGTACTTTCTGAGTTCTTCTATGTTGACGTCGCACACATCAAAATATTCATGTCGAACTACAAATCCGGTTAATGATTGCTTATTTTTGGCAACCGCAAAATTAAGTTTAAAGGTGAAGATCATGGGAAAAACTGTCGTTTATTCAGACAAAGCACCGGAGCCTATTGGGCCATACAGTCAAGCAATAAGTGTTGGGAATATGCTTTTTGTTAGTGGCCAGATAGCAATCGAGAAATCGTCGGGCACAATTATCACGTCTACGATTGAAACCGAGACCGTTCAAGTGATGACAAACTTAAATGAAATCCTGATCGCTGCGGGAATGGATTTTAGTAACGTAGTGAAGACGACAATTTTTTTGAAAGACATGAATAATTTTCCAAGGGTGAACGAGATTTACGGAAAGTATTTTCAACGCGATCCTCCAGCCCGGGAAACTGTCGAAGTTAGTCGGCTGCCAAAAGATGTGAATGTAGAAATTTCCTGCATCGCCCTGAAGTGATTGAACTCCTACCACAAAAGAACGAGACCCTGATCGTTGCGCACGATTGGGACGTCGTGCTAGAGCGGCTATCTGAGGTCACCGCCGACCAGCTAAACTATGAGGGGAAACCGCCAAAAAAACTCGCAGGATGGATAAAAGACGATCGATTTCAACTGTTGATCCGTCAGCGGCGCCCCAATAGCTTCGCCCCCGTAGTTGAAGGCAAAATCGATCCGACCTCAGCGGGATGTTTAATTTATCTGCAGTATCGACTGATGCCTATGACGCGTATGTATTTGGTTCTTTGGACCATCCTTGCGTTCATTTCAGGGATATTTTTGGCCATTTATTACGGAAATTTCATGGTCGGACTGGCGTCGATTGGCACTATTGCATTGATACACGGTATCGCCTGGGGTAATTTTAATATTCATTGGAAACCACTTCACGACGTAATTTTCAAAGTTTTAGCTTAGCCAGATATTAGTCGATAAGCTGGAGCCAGGATTTGGAAATTTAGGAATCAGACTTAAATTTGCACTCCAAATTAATCACACCCACACAAACCAAAATTGCGGGAGTAGCTCAGTTGGTAGAGCACGACCTTGCCAAGGTCGGGGTCGCGAGTTCGAGTCTCGTTTCCCGCTCATAAGACCGTTAACCGTTAGATTATTAATGGGTTAATCGGAGCAAAAAGTGTGAGATTAGCTCGCACTTTTTCTTTTTTTAGTGTAACACCTGCCCGGGTGGTGGAATTGGTAGACACGCAGGACTTAAAATCCTGTGGATAGTAATATCTGTGCGGGTTCAACTCCCGCCCCGGGTACATTGTCGTCCTAACGTGACCGTCCAGGTCATTCCGCCTATTACAATGATGACGCCCATTAATATCCGCACCGGCCGAAAACAAGATTTGCCCAGGGTACTTGAACTTGTAAAAGAACTTGCTGCGTATGAGCGGGCTCCTCACGAGGTTGTCAACACCGTTGAGCTTATGGAAAAGGACGGTTTTGGCGCCAATCCCATCTTCGGCTTTTTTGTTGCGGAAAATGAAAATGGAATTGTCGGTCTTTCGCTCTTCTATTGGAGATACTCTACCTGGAAGGGGAAACGTCTTTATCTGGAGGACATCATTGTCACCGAAAAAGAGCGCGGAAAGCAAATCGGAAAAATTTTATTCGAACGAACTATGCGACATGCGCTGGATGAAAACTGCTCCGGCATGATGTGGCAGGTGCTCGACTGGAATGAACCCGCAATTAATTTTTATAAAAAATATGGCGCCGATATCAAAGACGAATGGATGAATTGCTCCCTCGAGAGCGCTCAAATAAAGTCTTTGCTGGATCAGCAGCAGAAAAGTGACAGGCCAGCGTAAACCGGCCTTATCACTTTAATATCATCTTTCAAATATCGACGTCGAGAATTGCCCACACCGGGATGTAATAACCACCTTTCAGCACTACTACATCATCAGCATAGTCAACAACGTCTGATTCCGTTTCCAATGTTTCCCCGTTAGGCAATCGCATGTAAAGGCTAATAGGAACATGCTCGCAATTGCTAATGATCATTGCACGTTCCAATTTGTGTTTACGCTCATCCCTGTCGTCATTGCTCGTAAGGACATCTTGCGACCCAAAATGAAACATTCTTATATCAGAAGGATTGATAATTCTTGTGTTTTTCATAGATAAAATGTTTTAGGTGAAGAATGGAATACGAGCAATCACCCAGTGAATGCTCAATGAACGCGGGGGTAGTTGCTAATTCCGAAGCACCCTAAAGAGCAGGAAATACTTCACTGATTTTTTTGTGGAGCCGATCGCGGTTTCTACACGCTTGCGTTCAGCATGAACTTTATCAGAAACGAAGTTTTTAAAAATTAACTGGGGGTAATAGGAAATTTTTTTCCAGATAAAATCCTCCGAAACAATGGTCTTAGTGAAGACTTCGGAGGCAATTTTTACTTCCTTTTGCTTCGAGAAATGGTTTTGATGGCTAACGGTGAGCAGACCGCTCCAAAGAAGGAATGCGGATAGAATCAATATCGTCAGTTTCACTTTCATCACTTTTCTTTGAACAACTGAAGTATATGAAAGTTAACGAAATTTAGGTTCTAACCCTTGTAATTTCGGTGATAATTAAGGCACTTCTTCCAACAAGGTCATAAAGGCCACATGCTTGTCCTTGTATCGTTGATGGAGCTTTTCAACGATTTTCGGAGCGAATCTTTCAAAGTAGGTTGTTACCTGTTCAAGTGTTTCTGCAAAGTATTGTACGCAGTACGAAATGTTTCCGTCGTCCTGATCATGAAGAACTTTATAGATCTTAAAATCCACGAACAATTTTGTCTTCATCACTTCGGGGATATGTTGTGTCTTCATCCAGAACAGCCACTCGTGTTCCACATTTTTATCAATACCAATGGTTACATTGTACAAAAGCATCCCTAAAGGTATTGGCATTTCGGGAATGTCACATGAAATAGCAACACAATCTTAGAGCAGACTCATGACAGCGAAGAAATGGAAGGTGCTGCCCGCTAAAACAAAAAGGTGCCAGATACTATGATTATAGGGCATTTTTTCGCGCATGAAGAAGAAGGCGCCGAGTGTATAAAAAACACCGCCCAGCAATAAAAATGAAAAGCCCTCCGGGGACATGCTCTCATATACAGGCCTGATAAAAAAAATAATTATCCATCCCATTACAATGTAGAGTATCGTAGAAATCAACTCCGCTTTGCCGGTGTGGAAAGCTTTAATCACGATGCCACCTATGGCACATGCCCATACGATTCCAAAAATCGTCCATCCTAACCAGCCTCTAAGGGCGGTCAAACAAAAAGGAGTGTAGGTGCCGGCAATCAGTAGAAAAATTGACATGTGATCAAATTTCTGGAAAAGCTTCTTTGCCCTGATGTGAGTCAGGCTGTGGTACAAGGTGGACATCACATATAATATCACCATTGAAGAGCCAAATATGGTAAAGCTTGACACGTGCCAGGCAGTGCCCTGCAAAGCAGAAAATACAATCAGCAACACCAAAGCGGAAATCGCAAGCATGGCACCAACACCGTGGGTTATGGCGTTCGCAATTTCTTCCCGCTTTAACATCACTAATGACTTCATGATTCAAATTTTGATCAAGAAAAAAATCCTTTCTATAAAGACCGCACGACGTTCTTTATTTCGTCAAAAAAATTATTCCACTCGCTGAATTACGCGCCGGATGCATAGTCTTGCAGGTAAGCAAAGTGAGTTGTTAACTGTCCTTTGTCCGTGATCGTGGCACGTTCAATAACATTTTCAGAATCTTCCTGAAGTAACGGCTTTATAATCCGATCAATAAGGTCGCGGCCAAACTCTTCGGAGGCGCTTCGGGGCAATTCGCACGGCAGATTATCCACTGCCATAACAGAAATAAAAGAAGCGTTGCTAAAAGGTGGATGAGTTGAATTTGTGACAGGATCATAATCGTAAATAGGATCTGGGATGGTGCTTGCCCGCTGTGTGCTGGGTATTGAGCCGTTGATATCACACGTGATGTCGGCGATAATCCGTATTTTAAAATCTGAGCTTAACATATGTTCCCGGGTAAAAAGTACCGGCGCTTTTGGATTCCAGAAAGCTCCGGCCAGCAAAATATCCGTCACTTTCGTGAAATCTTCAAAGTGGGAAAAATAACGGTCGGGGTGCTGGTGAAATTCCTGACGGTTGAAATGACCGCCTTCTTTGCGGGTATGATAATCTGCACTACTGAGTTGTATGTAAACAGGCTCATCGAATTTTTGATAAAGAAAATCATGAACGTTTACTTTTCGAATCCCTGCACTATCCAAGGTTTCCATAGCGCCCTTCCCAACGCGTCCTGCGCCGGTAAGGAGGATTTTGACCGGCGGTAACTTTACTTTCCTTAGCTCTAACTTAAGATCATTAACGTCGAAACATTCGAACCCTCTACGGAGGTTAAATTTCTGGTAGCGTTTACCGTAGGTCCAAAGTCCGTTATAAGCGCCCACTATTCCAGCGTATCGACCGAACGCTACTAGCCGGTTGCCTTGCTTGTCTTTCAGCGCTTCGTAATCTATCAGCTTTATCTTTTTCTCCAATGCAGCCTGCAACAACTTCCTATTGTAAGGTTGCTTTTTCAGCGTGTGTGAAAAAAAGAGATACGTTTTTCCGGGAATGAGCAGATCCACCGGAACTTCTTTAATGCCCATAAGGATGTCGCAATTCTCAACGGTGTTTGTTACCTCAACGTCCAGGGCCTTGTACTCTTCGTCTTTGAAGCACCGTATCTCGCTCCGTTCACAAACCACTTTGACATTGGGAAACCGTTGCTCAATTTCCTCCGCTTGCAAAGGTGTGAATGCAACACGTTTGTCTGGTGGAATTTTTCCTTCCCGTAGTAGTCCGATCTTTAGAGCCGATGATGCCATTATCAAATGTACCGAGGAAAGCTCATAGCTGAAAGCTGTCAGCTACAGCACACAGCTTTCCTCTAGTTATCAACGCTCCAACAAACCACCAAGCAGAGAGCTTGCTTCTTTACCACTGTTTCGTCCATAGGGAGCAAGGGCCTGGACAAGTTTGCGTATAGGCATTGATTGTAAAAATACTTTTCCAGTCCCGCGTAACGTGGCCAAAAAGATACCTTCTCCACCAAAGATCATGGATCGAAGGCCACCGGCGCTTTGAACATCGAAATCAATTTGTGATTCAAAAGCCACAACGCAGCCGGTATCCACACGCAACGTTTCATTGTTTAAGGTGCGTTCAATGACAGTCCCGCCAGCGTGAACAAATGCTTTGCCATCACCCTGAAGCTTTTGTAATATGAATCCTTCTCCTCCCACCAGTCCGGATCCTAATTTTCTGTTGAATGTGATGGAAATTTGGGTGCCCATCGCAGCACAAAGAAATCCATCTTTTTGGACGATAAGTTGATTCGAAGGACATTGGGAAAGGTCTATTGGAATAACAGTTCCCGGGTACGGTGCGGAAAATCCCACCTTTGCCCTGCGATTTCCTCGATTTGTGAAATGCGTCATGAAAATGGATTCACCTGTTAGAACACGCGATCCCACTGATAATAACTTGTCAAAAAGTCCCTGATTTGGATTGGATCCGTCACCCATTTTTGCCTCGAACTGAATGCCATCCTCCATAAAAAGCATTGCTCCGGCCTCTGCGATTACGGTTTCCATTGGATCAAGCTCTACTTCAACAATTTGAATGCTTTCACCCTTAATTTGATAGTCAATTTCGTGTGATCTGCCCATGGCTTTTGTTGTTTTAAAATGTATTTACTTAAATACGTATATCGAACCAGCTTGTTGTTCACAAAGACGTTTCGCCGGATAAGAAATATAGATAGAAATTTACCGATTAAGCAATTGAGTTCATCTCCTGACCTATTCAGTAAACCAATGCCATAAAAGTTAATCAACACAATAAAAAATCTACGCATGAATGATCCGGTGTCATTCCTCTTTCAAGCGAGGTTTTACAAAAGTGAATTTAAAAACTAGTCGTTCAGAAGGAATGCAAAAATATTAGATTAAATTGATATGCCATTGCCGGCTATAGGAGATTGTTTAAAGGTTATACCATGAAACACATCATCCCCCTTCAAATATTCCTGCTGCTGTCGACTATCGCTTATACACAATCTCAATATCGGTTTCAGCATTACGGAAAGATAGATGGGATGGCCAAT
>DASQTN010000517.1:0-10296 GCA_035641895.1 Chryseolinea sp.
TGGATGAATTTCACAGTAGACATTCAATTCCCTGACGCGCCGGGCTATTAGTTGAGTGTACTGTGAACCGAAATCTAAGATCAGAATTTGTTGTAACATCCCGCAAAGATAACAGAAGCACGCGCCCTAGAATACGGCCGCGACAAAAAATTCTACAAGCTTACAATCAGGCAGTTAGCTACCATTGAAGCAGCATGATTCCCAGCTGAAATCCTACAGTCGAAAAATTTGAGTAATCTACAGCATCACTTTTATTGGTGGAAAAATCATAGTGGACGGCGGCCATCACGCCAAGCTTCCGTCGCGATCCAAGGCGAACCAACATACCAGCTTCCGGGCGGGCCAAAAATCCTACAGCCTCATCGGTGTCGGTGTATATATTATAGTAGACCCGATAGTCGTTGTAGTTTATGCCTAATCCCAATCCTACATAGGGAAAAAATCTTTCCTTTTCACCAAGCGGAAAATAATACTGGCTGCTGGCGGCCAACCCATATGAGTAGATATAATTGAAGTAGTCGGTTGTAATAGCGCCGCTTTCGTTTTCAAACGTTTCCGTAGGCTTGTATTGATCGTATTGTGCCCAATTAATATCGAGACCAGCAGACAGCCGGCGATTTCGTCCAAAGAACATCCGGTAACCAACCTTAGCTCCACGCGCGCTAGTGTTATCAATGAATTCCTTACTTGACAAAGGGATGTTTCCATTCCAATTGAAATAAAAATAATTTTCCTGTGCTTCCGCAAAAAGCGCGGTACACAATAGCAATCCAGTAAAGACAAACTTACTTTTCATTGACGAGGTAATTAGATTGTACAAAAGCCTGGTCAATTGCTTCCAAAGATTGCTCTTCGATATTAAGTGCGCTGTAGACATCGCCCATGTAGGCATTCCATATAACCCTTACCTTGTTGTCGGGTGTGACATTTTTTAAGTCGACGATCTCGACTATCAATGTACCCGTATTGTAGGCGTAGGTGTTGATATAAGGATATGAATAGTAAGAACCGTATCCATAATAGTATGGATAATAATATCCCGGATCTATAATTTGTTGAAACACATTCAGATCCTCCACAACATAAACGTTTACCCCAAGGTCTGGATCTTCGTCACGACTCACGCGGGTATACACGCGATCATCCATGTTTTGCATTATTCGCTCCAAAACTTTTCTTGGGTAAAAGGAATTATTGCTGGCCGCGACCAGAATGGTATCATTTGGATTTGAATCAGAAACAAAACCAATGGTATCTGTCGGAATTGCATAGGTAACATAAGAGCTGAAGGTCACGTCAGGATCAAAATTTGTCGACACGACCAATTCATCATACAACTTAAGATTATCGGGCTCAGTCTGGCAGCTCCACAAAACCATTACGACTGAAATAATTACGAATACTTTCTGCAGTCTCATAGGTATTTATAAGAATAAAACGAAAAATCATTCCAGAAAATTGCAAGCATATCCGGAACACGACTTAGACACAATTTCCGGTCGATAGGTTTAAAATTTCGCTGACAAAATCAGGCCCGCGCCAAACAGCAGCACAAAGGCAAGGGTGGAAAGGGCCATTTGTTTGAGGTATGGATCGAGCTGGTCGGACGGTTTGCTGCTAACTGCCAAAACATTTTTTAAAAACAGTGGAGTACTTAGCAAAAACAGCCATTGCCAAGGCGAATGACTGGTAAAAATATTAAACAGGATAGCTGAAATTAGCCCGGCAAAAATTAAAAACCCGTGATATAAAATCGCGTTAGAACGTCCCACTCGCACTGGAATTGAAAATTTTCCTGCTTTTTTATCAGACTCAATATCGCGGATATTGTTAATGTTCAACACACCTATAGAAAAAAATCCACAACTTAGGGCGGGCAGGATTTGATACCAGGAAAGTTCCTTTGTGAAAAGATAATACGATCCCATTACGCCTACCAACCCGAAAAAAATCAAGACAGAAAAGTCACCTAAACCGGCATAACCATATGGTCTTTTTCCAACGGTATAGGCAATGGCAGCAAGAATGCTTAACAAGCCTAACGCAAAAAAGAAAAGCATAGCCTTCCAGTTCCACCCGAATGACACAACCAACAGGCTGATGCCGCTCGCCAGACAAAGTATTACAAAAAGGATAACCGCTACTTTCATTTGGTGTGCAGAGATGGCGCCGCTCTGAACGGCGCGCGATGGCCCCTTACGATCTAAACTGTCTGCTCCATGAATGGAGTCACCATAATCATTCGCGAGGTTCGAAAGTATTTGAAGAAAAATAGTTGTAAGGATACATAACAAAAAAATATCCCACCTAAATGCATCTGCAGAAGCGGCGAGAAATCCCCCCATTGCAATACAGGAGAGCGCCAGTGGTAAGGTCCGGAGACGAAAAGCGCTAAGCCAGATTTTTACATCCATAAGAATCTAAGTCCGATGCGAATATAATTTCAAATCCTGAACAGTGAATTTCAGAGGAGCTGTAAAATAGTTAATCTTTCCTTGTTGAAAACAACCTGATCGTTTACTTTCAATCCCATCAACACTTTTCCAAGAGGCGATGCGGGTGCTACGACTAAAAATTCTTGGTCATCGATTGTTACTTTCCCCAAACCTATACTGATAAAAATTTTTTTGGAATCTGTGATTACAAGGGTACCGAGCATAATGTTGTCGCTACGCGCTTGAAGAGAGATCTGTTCCAGGGTATTCTTAAGTTTCAACGCTTCATCTAATTGCTGGGCGGCTTTATCACGCTCAATCTGCATCATCGCCCGCCCTGTTTCATACTTATCCCCTGCGCTACTTTTGCTTTCCTCATTGGCAGATTGCTGTGCATCATGCATCGATTGCCTGGCCGTGTTGATGCGCGACTCGACGTGCCGTTTACATTCGGTCAACAACTGCTGTTTTAAGATACTTGAATTCAAAGTGCAGGTTATTTCAAAATCTCGTTCACAATCTGAGAATCCAGAGGAGTAACTTTGGAAGGGTAAAATAGAACCTGACTTCCATTCTTAGTCACGAGAAACTTGCAAAAATTCCAGGAGGGGACTTTTCCAGTCTTCCAATGCAACCATTGATAGAGTTGATGCTGATCTTTTCCGCGTACCGATATCTTGCTGAACATGGGGAAACTCACACCATAATTCCTCTGGCAGAATGAGGCGATTTCTTCCTCCGACCCTGGCTCCTGCCATAAAAAATTATTCGACGGAAATCCAAGAACAGCGACTTTATTTCCATACGTCTGATGCAGCTTCTCAAGCTGTGCGTATTGTGACGTGAAGCCGCATTTTGATGCTGTGTTGACGATCAGGAGGTTTTTCCCTTGGTAAGCGTTGAAATCAATTTCACGCCCTTCGATATCTTGAAGTTTGAAGTCGTAAATCGTTCCCCCTACACGCTTCGCCTTGCGCGGCCTTGACAACCTGCCATATAAGTACGTCATCAGGCCCATTTGTGCTATACACCTATATCTTCCAGAATCTTTTTGTCCAATGGCTTTACGTCGGAAGGATAAAATTTAACAGTCCCATCCGGTTTAACAAGATACTTGCAAAAATTCCAACTTGGTTCCTGGCCGGTCTTTTCTTTCAAAAACTGGTACAATGGATGTTGATCGCCTCCCTTCACTGAAATTTTTTCAAACATTTGAAAGGTCACGCCATAATTCTTCTCACAAAATTCAGCAATCTCAATGCTTGTTCCAGGCTCCTGACTCCCAAAATTATTGGCAGGAAAGCCAAGAATTGTGACTTTGCTACCATATTGTTCCTGCATTTGTTGAAGATCGACATACTGTGGTGTGAAACCACATTTGGAAGCAACGTTGACAATTAACAAAGTCTTTCCTTTGTACTGAGAAAAGTCAATCAATTCACCATCAAGTGAATTCATTTTGAAATCATAAACAGTGGTCATGGGACTGACGAAGATTAGTAGAAGGACGAGGAATTTCATTTTGAGTTGTTTACGTGTTTTGGTGTTTTAAGTTTACGTGACCGGTACCTGCTGCTTGATTACTCCCCCCTGCCATGCAAGACTCACATCTTTTCCGGGACAAAGATACCCAAAAGCCTCATAGCTTTCTTCAAAATGAATGCCACGGATTCGGAGACAGCAATACGGAATTTGAGTTTTGCCGGATCTTCTTCATTGAAAATTGGAATGCTTTGGTAGAATTGGTTGTATTGCTTAGCCAAATCGAACGCATAATTTGCGATGACAGCGGGAGAATAGTCTTTGGCGGCCTCCCGAATTTTATTTTCAAATTGGCTCACAACATGAAGAACATCCCGTTCAGCGGGCTCCAGGGAACTAACCAATTGCAAATCACTATGCGTTACTGCAATTTTTAGGCTTTCAGCTTTTCTGACGATAGCCTTGATCCTGGCGTGCGTGTATTGAATAAACGGTCCTGTAAAACCTTGGAGCTGTATCGATTCGCTCGGATCGAAAAGCATTCTCTTTTTCGGATCGACTTTCAGGAGAAAAAATTTCAAGGCACCAAGGCCAATCATTTCAAACAACTTAAAGGCATCATCTTCTGAAACACCTTCCAATTTGCCGAGCTCACGGGTTTGTTTTTCCGCTTCAATCACCATTTCATTCATTAAATCGTCGGCATCCACAACCGTGCCTTCACGAGACTTCATTTTGCCGCTGGGCAGGTCAACCATACCATAGGACAAATGGTAGCATTTTTTTGCCCAATCATACCCTAGCTTGGCAAGGATCAAAAACAAAACCTTGAAATGATATTCCTGCTCATTGCCAACCGTGTAGATTTGGCCGCTAATTTTTGGAAAATCCCTGAAGCGAAGAATAGCCGTACCGATGTCCTGCGTCATGTAAACCGATGTTCCATCGGCACGTAACAAAACTTTTTGGTCCAGGCCATCCGCTGTAAGGTCGACCCAAACTGATCCATCTTCTTTTTTGAAAAAGACTCCACGCTCAACGCCTTTCATCACCTCTTCCTTACCAAGGAGGTAAGTGTCGGATTCGTAATACAGCTTTTCGAAGTCAACCCCCATGCGGGCATACGTCGAATTAAATCCCGAATAGACCCATCCATTCATGGTCTTCCAGAGTTCGTACGTCTCATGGTCTTTTTGTTCCCATTTACGCAACAACTCTACAGCCAGCCGCATTATGGGTGCCTGTTTCTCGGCTTCTTCCTGACTTACGCCAGTGTTCAGCAAATCTTGAATCTGTTCCTTGTAGGCTTTGTCAAAGGCTACGTAGAATTTACCAACTAGGTGATCTCCTTTTATTCCACTGGTTTCAGGCGTTTCACCGTTTCCAAAAAGTTTCCAGGCCGCCATGGATTTGCAGATGTGGATACCCCTGTCGTTGATGATCTGCACTTTGTGCACCTTGTATCCATTTGCCTTGAAAATCTCGGCAACACTGTAGCCCAAAAAATTATTCCTAAGATGCCCCAAGTGCAAGGGCTTGTTGGTATTAGGTGAGGAATATTCCACCATAATTTCCAAGCCGTTGTTGGGAAGGTTTCCGAAACCTTTATTTGCATGAATGGATTGGAAAACCTCGACCCAAATACGGTCCTGGATAACCAAATTCAGAAAGCCTTTGACAACGTTGTATTTGGCGATCACACCTGAATTGTTTAGTAGATACTCGCCCAATAGCCGCGCCGTTTCCTCCGGTCCCTTGCGCGACAATTTTGTCAAAGGAAAGCAAACGATCGTATGAGACCCTTCAAACTCCTGGTTTGTCGGTTGCAGTTGAATGTTTGTCGCTGGCTGATTAAATAAAGACGATACAGCTTCTTCTATTTTAGAACGGAGTACGAGATCAAGATTCATGTAAACGCGTAAGTCATTTATGTTACGTGACCCAAACTCACACAGTGCAGGTCACATCACAACTTTAAATTATTTTAATAAATCACCATTCTAACACGTAGGCAAATACCAGTGGTGCGACAATCGTAGCATCGCTTTCTATAATATATTTTGGCGTGTCGATATTGAGTTTACCCCACGTAATTTTTTCGTTTGGCACAGCACCCGAGTACGAGCCATAACTGGTCGTCGAGTCACTGATCTGACAGAAATAACTCCAGAACGGGACGTCATTTTTTTCTAAATCCTGGTGCAGCATTGGCACGACACAAATCGGAAAGTCCCCCGCGATCCCGCCGCCTATCTGAAAAAATCCGATTCCGTCTTTGCCAGCATTTTTAATATACCAATCCGCAAGCCATGTCATGTATTCAATGCCGCTCTTCATCGTAGAGGCTTTCAGTTCGCCCGTGAATACATAAGATGCGAAAATATTACCCATCGTTGAGTCTTCCCAACCGGGCACAACCATTGGCATATTCTTTTCTGCTGCAGCGATCATCCACGAATTTTTCGGATCTATCTCGTAGTACTGTTTCAACACGCCGCTGTTTAGAAGTCTGAACATAAACTCATGTGGAAAGAGGCGCTCACCTTTATCTTCAGCATTTTTCCAAACTTCGAAAAGGTGTTTCTGTAATTTGCGAAATGCTTCCTCCTCCGGAATGCAAGTATCTGTCACTCGATTCAGGTGGTTTTGGAGAAGATCCCATTCCTGTTCCGGTGTAAGGTCTCGGTAATTTGGGATACGTTTATAGTGTGAATGTGCCACCAGATTCATAATATCTTCTTCCAAATTAGCGCCGGTGCAAGAAATAATATGAACCTTATTTTGCCGGATCATTTCCGCGAAACTAATTCCTAACTCGCCTGTGCTCATCGCGCCAGCCAGTGTTACCATCATTTTCTTACCATCTGCAATATGCTTTTTGTAGCCCTTTGCCGCATCTACCAGTGCGGCAGCGTTAAAGTGTAAATAATGCTTCTCAATAAAGCTGGAAATTGGTCCGTTTTGACTCATGATCCTGTTAATTGTAGTGAATGTTGTATTTCCGGCGAAATTAACTAAAAAGGCGGATGTTTATGGCGTAAATTTAGGAGCTTAAAAAATCGAAGGCCTGATTGCATGATCGCCATAAAACTTAGCATCCTTTTCATCTTCTATCTTCTCAGTATTGTTATATGCCGCGGCCAGGATAAAGACGGGTTTGTGGTAGTGAAAAAAGCAGGAACGACAACTATCTACGAGCGTTGGATCACCTTCCCAAATTCAGATCCGCCCATACAAGCCAGAGAAGTCAAAGGAGAATTCTACTTTCGTAATACGATGTTTGCAGGACTGAACCTGATTCAAAACGAACAGAAAGTTCAGGATTGGCAAAATCATGTGAGTGAATTCAAAATATTCCTTCAGCCGGATACCATGAACTGGATGGAGTATTCCTACCATGATATTCCATGGCCTGTCAGTGATCAGGATCATTTATTAAGGTACACCATTCATGAATTCATCCCGGAGAAATCTTTATTTATAACTTTTGAATCGCGTGAGAATGCAACCCTCGCGCCAGTCAGAAAAGGCGTGACGCGGATGCATCTTTCAGGAAGCTGGAAGTGGGAGCAACTGAGTCCCTGTGAGACAAAAGCAACTTATCGGATTTTGTCAAAACCCATTGGTATCCCTAAGTGGTTGACAGATCCCATTATTCGCAGCAATATCATGACCACCATTGAGGAATACATTTCCTTATTGGGGCCTGCCCCCACGAAGGGTAAATGACGCCCTTATGAATCAGCATTTCATCCCTTACGGGATTTGTTTCGCTTGTAATTGTTTTCTACCAACATTTCGTCCCTATCGGGACCGTAGCAGAGCTTTCCAATTCGTTGTTATTTCTTTCAGACTTTTATACATGAAAATTTTCGTCATGCTATCTCGATCAAGTGTGGATTGATGCAATACAAACGTCGACAGACTAAAGGTCCTGTAGAACTTGATGTTGGTAGACTAATGAACCTCTCCTACGGTTAGTCACTTTAGGGACGAAATGAGAATATATTCACGATATTTTTAACCCGATATAAAAGATAACATTTCATCCCGTACGGGATTTGTTCCGCTTGTAATTGTTTTCTACCAACATTTCGTCGCTAGCGGGGTCGTAGCAGAAGCTTTCCAGGTCATTGTTATTTGCTTCCGACTTTTATATATGAAAATTTTCGGTCATTCTATGTCGATCAAGTGTGGATTGATGCAATACAAACGTCGACACACTAAGCGTCCCGTAGGGATCTAATGTTGGTAGAATAATGATGCTCTCGTACAGTTAGTCCCTTTAGGGACGAAATAAGAATATAGTCAGGATATTTTTAACCCTATATAAAAGATAACATTTCATCCCGTACGGGATTTGTTCCGCTTGTAATTGTTACATTTCGTCCCTAGCGGGACCGTAGCAGAAGCTTTCCAATTCGTTGTTATTTCCTTCCGATTTTTATATGGTAAGTTCTCATCATTCTATGTCGATCAAGTGTGTCGATACAAAAGAACCGTCGCGACTAAGGGTCCCGTAGGGATTTACTGTTGGTAGAATAACGATGCTCTCCTACAGTTAGTCCCTTTAGGGACGAAATAAGATATTCAGGAAATCCGAGAACCATGCCTGAAAATATTTTGCAAATGCTGACTAGCTTTCCGCCTGAGAGTTTAACTCCTACCATTCCTGCTGTGGCCAATACTTATACACAAATTCATATCCATGCAATCTTTGCGGTCCGAAATCGGGCATGCCTTATTCAACCGGAATGGAAAGAGGAATTATACAAATACATTTCAGGAATAGCTCAAACCAACAACAAGCATAAATTAATTATCATTAACGGGATGCCTGATCATGTTCACTTGTTTATTGGTATGCGACCGAACCAATCGTTGTCAGACTTAATGCAAGATATTAAAGGGTCTTCGTCGAAATGGATCAATGGCCGAAAATTTTTGAGAGGGCGATTCGAATGGCAGGAAGGATATGGCGCTTTTTCCTATGGTAAGTCTCAAATTGGAGATGTGATCGCGTACATTCGCGACCAGGAAATACATCATCAAAATTTTAATTTCTTGGACGAGTACAAGATGTTTTTGGAGAAATTTAATATCGATTACGATAGCCGGTATATTTTTAACCCGATACAATAAATTAACATTTCATCCCTTACGGGATTTGTTTCGGTTATAATTGTTTTTTACCAACATTTCGTCCCTAGCGGGACCGTAGCAGAGCTTTCCAAGTCATCGTTATTTGCTTCCGACCATTATATGAAAAATTCTCGTCATTCTATGTCGATCAAGTGTGTCGATACAATACAACCGTCGCGGACTAAGTGTCCTGTAGGGATTTAATGTTGGTAGAATAATGATGCTCTCCTACGGTTAGTCCCTTTAGGGCCGAAATAAGATATTCAGGAAATCCGAGAGCCGTGTCTGAAAACATTTGCTTCGGGTATAATTATTATCTAACAACATTTCGCCCCTAGCGGGACCGTGGAAGAGATTTCCAATTCATTGTTATTTTCGCCCGGCATTTTTATGTAAGAACTCTCATCATATACGTCGATCAAAGTGTGCCGATTGATACAATACATACGTCGACAGAGTACGGTCCTGTAGGGACCTGATGTTGGTAGACTAATAAGCCTCGCGCACGGTTAGTCCCTTTAGGGACGAAATAAGAATATGTCTAGGATATTTTTAACCCCATCTAGAAGATAAACATTTCATCCCTTACGGGATTTTGTTCTCTTATCATGGTCTTCTACCAACATTTTGTCCCTAGCGGGACCATAGAAGAGGTTTCCAATTCATTATTATTTCGGTTGGACCTTTATATGAAAAATACTCATCATTCCATGCCGACCAAATGTTGTAAGATAAATTAGCCCTTCGCGACGGTTCCCTTATGGACTAAAAATAAAAATGTCCTTATTTAATAATACTCAACGGCCCTTTAAGCGACGGCAGCTCATTCCGATTTAACGACAACAAGTAGTAGTAGATTCCACTACTGACGGCGTTCGCATCCCAATCATTCTGATATCCATCAGCTTCAAAAACAGGCATACCCCATCGGTCAAGAACGATGAGCCTCGAGTTTTTATACAATCCAATATTACGGATTTCAAAATAGTGATTATATGAATCATGATTTGGCGTGAACACATTGGGAACAAAAACAGGGTGTTCAAATTCAAGATCGATATTGTTTGACCAACTTTCGCTATCTCCAGACAATTCTATTGCGCGAATGATATATCGATGATGAAATGCGTCTGTAGCAACGGTGGCTAAGAGGCTTCTCGAATCTGCAGCCATTTCTTTGAAAAACGAATACGTTGAATCATCCTCCAATTTCCTCCAAACTTCATAACGTTTGACC
>DASQTN010000518.1:0-5752 GCA_035641895.1 Chryseolinea sp.
CCTCAATATTCCGCCTCTATTATCGGCAGATGACCCCTTGAATGTTGAGTGTTGTTTATTGAATATTGAGTGTTAATTACAACAAGACAAAAATATACAACACTCAACACTCAATGTTCAACGCTCAATGAGAGATCAGCGCAGATCAAATAATGAATTTACCCCTGGATACCGGCGGGTGGTGAATCCTTCACCGAATTTCGAACCGATTGCATAACCCCAATCAGCCGCACGCGCCTCGATCATTTTAACAAAGTCAGGACTAGATATGTACGTTTCCGCTTCGCTACTCGTGGGATCATAAAACTGCGACTTAAAAGCTTTGAGCGCCTCGATCTTTATGTGCCAGTAATCCGAGACATCCACAATAAAGTCCGGTTCGATATAAAGGCTTTGAATGTAATGATAAACTACCGACGGCCGCCACGGCTTCTGTTTATTTCCGTTATCATCAACGGTTTCAATCCTCACCAATCCAGAAAGAAAACAAGAATCATAGCCGAGCGACGCTCCACGTCCATGGTCGATGTGTCGATCGTAAACAGCATTCGCCAAAACAATTGACGGCTGATATTTACGGATAGCCCGAATGACGGCTAGCTGGTGGGTTGAGTCGTTTTGAAAAAACCCATCTTGAAGTCCCAAATTTTCACGAACAGCTATACCTAAAATTTTCGCCGCATTGGCGGCTTCTTCAGCTCTGATTTCCACTGTACCTCGAGTGCCTAATTCACCTCTGGTGAAGTCAACTATCCCCACTTTATGTCCTAAGGCTACGTGACGCGCAATGGTACCTGCGCAACTGATCTCAGCATCGTCGGGATGCGCTGCAAGAACGAGAATGTCGAGTTTCATTAATAGTTTCGGGTTCCGAGTTTGAAGTTCGAGGTTTCCGCTTTGAAGTCTGAAAATTTAGGGTGTAACAATCACCTCCTGCACTTCGGCGTGTTCTTTTGCAACAAGGAATTTTTCCGCATCCAGGGCGCCCATACAACCTGTACCAGCTGCGGTAATGGCCTGGCGGTAAACTTTGTCCGCTGCATCGCCCACTGCAAACACACCTTCTACATTTGTCTTAGTGGTTCCAGGGACCACTTTGATATAACCTGTCTCGTCCATGTCGAGATATTTTTTGAATATGCCTGTATTAGGTTGGTGCCCGATCGCCAGGAAAAATCCTTGAATAGGAATAATGGTTTTCTCTCCTGTTTTATTGTTCAAAACGCGAACTCCGGTAACACCGCTATCGTCACCTAAAATTTCGTCCGTCTCAGTGTTCCAGTGGATCTGAACGTTAGCGGTCTTTTCGACCCGTTGCTGCATTATTTTCGATGCCCGCATCTCGTCTCTTCTAACGAGTAGGTGAACTTTTGTGCATAGGTTGGCAAGATAGGTTGCTTCTTCAGCGGCTGAGTCGCCGGCTCCCACCACCGCCACTTCCTTACCACGGTAAAAGAAACCGTCGCAGACAGCGCAAGCAGAGACGCCTTTGTTATTGAATTTTTCTTCTGAAGGTATACCCAGGTATTTGGCCGTCGCACCTGTCGCGATGATTACCGCCCCTGCCGTAACTTCATCTTTCTCATCCACCGTAACTTTCAAGGGATATCCTGAAAAATCAACGGATGTTACCATTCCATAGCTCACTTTAGTTCCAAACCGTTCCGCCTGCTGCTGAAGGTCGATCATCATTTCCGGGCCATTTATCCCTTTGGGATAACCAGGAAAATTTTCAACGTCATTTGTTGTGGTTAGCTGTCCGCCCGGCTGTGCGCCTGTATATAACACTGGCTTTAGGCCTGCCCGGGCCGCATAGATGGCTGCCGTGTACCCGGCTGGACCTGAACCAATAATGAGCACTTTAACTTCTTCTTTTGACATGACACTATGTTTTGCTTATCAAACAAAATAAAAGGTCTCGGAATTCGAGACCCTTGAAAATATCCTTAATAGTCCACTTAATTAACCGAGGTAAGGTTTTAAAGCTTTACTTCTCGAGGTATGACGTAACCTTCTGATAGCCTTTTCTTTGATTTGACGAACGCGTTCGCGGGTCAAGTTAAACTTCTCTCCAATTTCCTCCAACGTCATAGAATGCTCGCCATTGAGTCCGAAGTAAAGGGTAATTACGTCTGCCTCACGTTGCGTTAACGTAGACAACGCCCGCTGTACCTCTCTTCTAAGTGAGTCATTCATGAGGCCCGAATCCGGGGTCTCTTCGCTATCATTTTCCAACACATCCAACAGGCTGTTTTCTTCTCCTTGAACGAAAGGGGCGTCCATCGATACATGGCGTCCGGAGATCTTCATCGTGTCAACCACTTCCGCGGTTGTAACATCCAACACTTCCGCTAATTCCTCAGGAGACGGTTCGCGTTCAAATTTTTGCTCAAGCTCCGAAAACGTTTTTGAAATTTTATTGAGTGATCCAACCCGATTCAAGGGAAGGCGAACGATACGCGACTGCTCTGCAAGTGCCTGGAGAATCGACTGACGAATCCACCAAACAGCATACGAAATAAACTTAAAACCACGCGTTTCATCGAACCGCTGCGCTGCTTTAATGAGACCTAAATTACCTTCATTGATGAGGTCACCCAACGACAGTCCCTGGTTTTGGTATTGCTTTGCAACGGACACAACGAAACGAAGATTTGCCTTAGTCAGTTTCTCCAAAGCTATCTGATCACCTTCCTTAATACGTTTCGCCAATTCAACTTCCTCATCTGGTGTAAGAAGGTCAACCTTACCAATTTCCTGAAGGTACTTATCCAGTGATTGGCTTTCGCGGTTGGTAATCTGTTTACTGATCTTAAGTTGTCTCATTCTCTAAAAAATATGCGTTCGTTTATCGATAACAATATAGTGTCTAATTATAGTTCTGTCAATTAAAGTTGATAACGATTATTCTGCAGCAGTTGTTTCTTTTTTAGGAGGTCTTGGTAGCAGTACCTTTCTCGATAAGCGAAATTTACCCGTCTTTTTATCCACCTCGATTAATTTCACTTTAACCTCCTCACCTACTTCAAGAACGCCTTCCATGCTTTCGAGGCGATCCCATTTAATTTCAGAAATGTGAAGCAGACCATCTTTACCTGGCATAAATTCAACAAAGGCGCCAAACGGCATAATGGATTTTACTTTACCATCATAAACTTCACCTACTTCCGGTATAGCAACGATTCCTTTGATACGCCGTACCGCGGCTTCCATCACATTCTTATTGCTGGCAAACACATTTACCACCCCTTTATTACCAACCTCTTCGATTACAACGGTTGCTCCGGTGGTATTTTGAATATCCTGAACGACTTTTCCGCCGGGGCCGATTACCGCGCCGATCATTTCTTTTTCAATAATAATGGTTTCCGCACGAGGAGTTTGAGGCTTGAGATCAGGACGTGGTGCCGATAACGTTTTCTTCATTTCGTTTAGGATGTGCATTCTTCCTTCTTTGGCTTGAAGCAATGCCTGTTTCATAACCTCATAGGTAAGGCCATCCACTTTCAAATCCATTTGACAGGCCGTAATACCTTTTTCCGTACCGGTCACCTTGAAATCCATATCGCCTAAATGGTCTTCATCTCCGAGGATATCGGAAAGGATAGCATACTTACCGGTCTCACTATCGGAAATCATACCCATGGCGATTCCAGATACGGGCCCGGTTACAGGGACTCCAGCATCCATAAGCGCGAGCGAACCTGCACATACAGTAGCCATCGAAGAAGATCCATTGGACTCAAGAATGTCAGATACGATACGAATAGTATATGGGTTCTTCTCATCCGGTGGAAGAACTTGCTTTAATGCTCTGAATGCTAAATTACCGTGACCAACTTCGCGTCGGCCCGGCCCACGATTAGGCTTAACTTCGCCAGTCGAAAATCCAGGAAAATTGTAGTGAAGGATAAATTTGCTGGAACCTTCGATCATAGCACCGTCGATCATTTGTTCATCGAGCTTTGTGCCCAGCGTCACCGTTGAAAGCGACTGTGTTTCACCACGGGTAAAGAGGGAAGATCCATGAGGTGAAGGCAAACAATCAACTTCACTCCATATCGACCTGATTTCCGTAGTCTTACGGCCATCTAGTCGAACGCCTTCATTAAGGACAAGATCACGTGATGCCTTTTTCTGAATATCGTGATAATAATGTTTCGCTAGATCTTTGTTGACAGTCGTGTCTTCGGGAAGCGCGTCCAGATATTCGTCAATGATTGCCGAGAATGCTTTTGATCTGACTTTTTTGCTAGCGTTTAACTGGCGTGCCGCGGCATACACTTTGTCGTACAACAGTTTCCAAAGTTCTGTACGCAAGGCTTCGTCGTTGTCTTCATGGCTGTACGTACGTTTAACGGCTTTACCCACCGCTTCCGTTAGCTCAATTTGAAGTTGGCACTGGAGTTTGATAGTGTCGTGGGCTAGCCTCAGAGCCTCTAACATATCATCTTCAGAGACTTCCTTCATTTCGCCTTCCACCATTAGAATATTTTCAATTGAAGCGGCGACAATCAGGTCTATGTCTGCGCGCTTCTTATCTGCCATCGTCGGATTGATGATAAACTTCCCGTCAACGCGAGCGACACGCACTTCTGAAATAGGACCTTGAAAGGGAATATCAGAAACGGATAGCGCGGCTGACGCTGCAAAAGCAGCCAGAGAATCAGGCAGCGCATTTTCGTCACCTGAGATCAAATAAATCATGACTTGCGTATCCGCATGATAGTCACTCGGGAAAAGCGGGCGGAGCGCGCGATCCACAAGACGGCTGATCAAAATTTCATAATCAGAAAGTCTGCTTTCACGTTTCAAAAAGCCACCAGGGACCTTACCAGTTGAAGCAAATTTCTCCTGATAGTCAACGGAAAGTGGCAAAAAATCAGTGCCTGGCTTTGCCTCCTGGGCGGAGACAACAGTGGCCAATAACATGGTATTGCCCATTCTTAATACAACAGAACCATCGGCCAGCCGGGCGAGTTTTCCGGTTTCAATCGTTATTTCGCGACCATCGGGCAGCTTACACGTTTTAGTAATTACAGTAGGTTTCATAAAAGAGTGAATTAAAAGGTCGGCCAAAACAGGCCTTCTTACCTTAGTTTGAAAATGCAAAAAGGGAACCTTTGTTCGGGTTCCCTTCGGGGAATGTTGAATATGTTACTTTCTAAGATCCAGGTCGGCAAGGACAGCTCTGTATCTTTCAATGTCTGTGTTCTGGAGGTAATTAAGCAGCTTTTTACGTTTACCCACCAATTTCATAAGACCTTGTTGAGTGGAAAAATCCTTTTTGTTTGATTTTAAATGTTCGGTGAGGTGATTAATCCTGTGCGTAAACAGGGCAACCTGTGACTCTGCAGAACCAGTGTCCTGCTTTTTCTTTCCAAATCCGTGTTTAGCGAATAGATCTTGTTTGATTTCAGTAGTCAAATACATCTCAAAATTGTTTTTTCTTTATTTCAGGGGGCAAAGGTAATCCAGAAACGTGCTAATTTCCAAGGAATTGTGACATCATTTTCGGCTATTTAATGCGATTTTGGACCTGACTTGCCTTTTTTCAGCCCACCATTGTTTGGCCTTATCCATCACGACAGAATAGAAGTCAGCTTCAAATAGCCGTGCATCAATTCGCGCCTGCCGCAGGAATATGAGTCCAATCATCAATAATATGGCGTCGGCGGCCCACACCCCGACAGCCACACTTACTGTTTCCTGTTTAGCCAACTTCTCACCTTGCATTGTGATGACATAGTAG
>DASQTN010000519.1:0-3268 GCA_035641895.1 Chryseolinea sp.
CAGCCACCAGTGCGCAAGCAAGCGAAGTAGCCGTCTACAGCTATTATTAACGTAAGGCGCGCTAAGAAATTTGAAAATAAGGCGTGCCTTAGGTATCCTTTATTTTTTTTATACGTGTGAAAACATTTCGTGCCTACGGCACTTTGGTGATAATTCGCTGACGTTTCTACCGACATTGGATGCCTATGGCATCGTGAATTTGTGGGGCATTACGTTAGGCAATGTCTTCGCCGAACTAATGTGATCATGTCTCTAAGAAATTGTGTGCAAGCAAGTGAAGTGGCAGTGCACAGCAATTATCAATTTAGTTCTTAAGAAGTTTATAATAAAGAAGCTTACGTATCCTTTATCTTCAAATCGGCTTTGGAGCATTTCGTGCCTACGGCACTTGCGTGTTAATGCGCTGACCTTTTCTACCGACATCGCATGCGTCTGGCATCGTGAATTAATGCATATTACGCAAGGCAATTTATTTTTAAAATATGAAGGAAGCCGTTGACATAGTCACCGCCGGAATTCTTCCATCCGGTGTCCCGTAGGGACAAAATGTTGGTAGCCTCGTTATGGTGTATTTTGCTAAGTCCCGTCAGGGACGAAATATGAATTGTCCAGAGACCTAATGATTGTGAATTTTGGATGAGCTAAATTCAGATCCGAATTCCGGTTGCAATGTGAATACTCCGGGCAAACACAGAAATTCATTGATTACTTTTATTTGATATAACTACCCGGCGTTCTAAATTTTAAAAAAAGCTGTTCTAGTTTTTACAATTTGAAGCCAGCTACGGATAATCGCGGCAAGTTTCGATCCGATGTCCCATAGGGACAAGATGTTGGTAGAAATCGTGTGTAGTATTTCGCCAAGTCCCGTCAGGGACGAGATATAAAATGTCCGGAAAACCGCTGCTCGAATTTTAGACAATCTAAAGATTACGCTCGAGATTTCCACAGCATAACTTGTAAGCATCCGTGGCCAATACCTACACACAAATTCATATTCATGCTATTTTTGCTGTTCGAAATCGCGGCGGTCTAATCCAGGATGAATGGAAAGAGGAGCTATACAAATACATTATTGGCATAACTCAAACACACAAACATAAACTAATTGCCATCAACGGAATGGCGGATCATGTACATCTTTTTTTGGGTATGCGCCCGAATCAATCATTGTCTGACCTTATGCAGGATGTTAAGGGTTCTTCCTCCAAGTGGATTAATGAAAAAAGATTAGTTAAGGGAAGATTCGAATGGCAAGCGGGATACGCCGCCTTTTCTTATGGAAAATCGCAAATTGGCGAAGTAATCTCTTACATCCAAAATCAGGACGCTCACCATCGAAACCGTACTTTTTTAGATGAGTATCAACTGTTTTTGGAAAAGTTTACAGTTGAATATGATAGTCGGTATATTTTTAAACCACTTGAATAAGTTACGGAAATAATTTACCGCTGACACGATTCGCATTGTTCCACGCTAGAAAAGAATTGCCGATGATCCATAGCCATTCATTTCATGGTCAACATTTCGCTTCCTACTTACCGACCGGACTTGGCGTACAACTTAGAACGATAAAATTGCAAGACTTTTTTAAAATCCAAAGGCAGCCGCTAATGTAGTCACCGCCAGAATTCTTCGATCCGGTGTCCCGGAGGGACAAAATGTTGGTAGAAGTCGTTGTGGTGCTAAGTCCCGTCAGGGACGAAATATGAATCATCGATGCCTTTCTATCCGTAGCACACCAATATCTCATTGGGCCACAAAGTATAGTAAAAAACAGTCCCTCCGCCAGCAGATCCCCTTTAGTTAACTTTAACCCCCGAAATGATGTAAAGTAAACGCGGTAAAGTATAAAATTAAAAACTGCCACTTCTTGTATTATTGTAGGAGATGAAATCTAAAATTTTCAATCGTTATGGCAGAAATCACTTTCACGCAAGATAATAGTCGGATAAAACGCGAGATCTTTCCTGTGTTGGAAATGACTTGTGCGGCATGTGCAATAAGCGTTGAATCTATGCTAAAGGCATCGGCAGGGGTGAAGGATGCAGGTGTTAACTTTGCCAATCAAACCGCGTGGGTCGAATACGATAACAACGCAACTACACCTCTTGACTTACAAAAGTCAGTGCAATCGATCGGGTATGATCTTGTGGTTGATGTCGAAGATCCTCAAGCTGTTCAGGAGGAAGCACAACACAAATATTACGAGCAAGTAAAAAGAAGGACTATCTGGTCGTCGATCTTGGCGCTGCCTGTGGTAATTATTGGAATGTTTTATCCTGACATGCCGTTTGGCGCTTACATCTCGATGACACTTTCCGCGCCCGTGGTCTTTTATTTTGGAAGGAGTTTTTTTGTCAACGCTTGGAAGCAGGCGAAGCATGGGAAGGCAAATATGGATACGTTGGTTGCCTTATCAACAGGTATTGCTTTTCTTTTTAGCACCTTTAACACATTTTTTCCGGAATTCTGGCATAACCGTGGCATGCATGCGCATGTGTACTTTGAAGCTGCATCCGTGGTGATCGCTTTTATTTTATTGGGAAAATTGTTGGAAGAGAGAGCAAAATCAAGCACGTCTTCCGCCATCAAAAAGTTGATCGGATTACAACCAAAGACGGTAAGGGTCGTAGTGGGTGAAACGGAAAAGGAAATTCCAATCAATGACGTGAAGGTTGGTGATAGGGTAATCGTTCGTCCGGGTGAAAAAATTGCTGTTGACGGTACCGTTGTGAGCGGTTCGTCTTTTGTGGACGAAAGCATGATCTCTGGTGAACCTATGCCTGTAGAAAAATCGAACGGACGTAAAGTCTTCGGGGGCACCATCAACCAAAAAGGTAGCTTCCAATTTTTAGCCGAAAAAGTTGGTTCGAATACCATGCTAGCGCAGATTATTAAGATGGTGAAGGAAGCTCAGGGAAGCAAAGCGCCAGTGCAAAAGCTGGTGGACAAGATTGCTGGGATATTTGTGCCAGTCGTTATTGGGATTGCAATTGTCACGTTTATCACGTGGATGATCTTTGGTGGGGAAAATGCTTTCACTCATGCGTTGCTTACCTCCATCACAGTATTGGTAATTGCATGCCCGTGTGCGCTAGGCTTAGCAACGCCAACAGCCATTATGGTGGGGATGGGAAAGGGTGCCGAAAATAACATTCTTATCAAGGATGCGGAAAGTTTGGAACTAGCAACGAAAGTGAGTGCTGTAATCCTCGATAAAACAGGAACGATTACCAATGGAAAACCAGTCGTCACAGACTTGATT
>DASQTN010000520.1:0-4518 GCA_035641895.1 Chryseolinea sp.
GATGATTCGGCGGTAAATTCTATCATTGAAGACGGAAGCGGAAACGTATGGGCAGCGCGTTGGGGAAGCCTCACAAGGATGTCTGAAAAAGGAAAGCTGGATAAAATATTAAATGTTAGGGACGGATTCAATGATCGTGAAATCAAGGGGCTCGCAGAAGACAACGCTGGTAACATTTGGATTGGCAACCATGAAGGTCTTTATTGTTATAATACTGTCAATAACCGGCTGATTCCGTTTACTATAAATGACGGATTGCTAGGCAATAATACCATTGACCGGGTTTTTATGTCGAATGACAAACGTGAACTATTGGTGGGCCACACTCAAGGCATCAACATTGTAAAAATTGAAGAGGTTCTAAGAATGGTTGATGAGCCGCCGCTGGTAGTAAATAGTTTTAAGGTCCACCAGACTGAGCTTCAGGTAGATTATTCAAAGTTGGTTACATTAAAACCTTCTCAAAATGCCTTCAGTGTCGATTTTGTTGCACTTAATTATCGAAAGCAGGATGATAACCAATATGCCTTTTACCTTGAAGGATTTGAAGAGGATTGGAATTATATCGGATCGAAGCATGTGGCTTATTATACGAATCTTAATCCTGGCGAATATACCCTTCACATGAAAGCCGGGGATGCTTTCGGGAACTGGAATGAAGAAACGTTAAAGATGAAAATTGAAGTTTTACCAAGGTTTTCTCAAACCGTGTGGTTCAAAATTCTTGTCAGCGTTTTTATTGCGGGGATACTCTACGCATTTTATCGTTATCGCATCAATCAGTTATTACGTCTTCAGCAGGTCAGGAATAGTATATCTGCAGATCTTCATGATGAATTAGGTTCGACCCTGAGTGGGATTAGTATTATGGGATCATTAGCAAAAAAAGGCCTGACGGACCAACCTACAGCGGGAGCGCTTGTCGATCGGATCATGGACGATGTACGACAAATCAGCGGCTCCCTGGATGACATTGTCTGGAATATCAGTCCGAAAAATGATTCTTTATCCAGTGTTATAGTGCGAATGACGCGCTATGCTTCTGAGCTCTTTGAAGCGAAACAAATAACTTTCAAATTTGATATTCCTGAAAGAATAGGAGATATAAAATTGTCAATGGAGCAACGCAGAAACCTTTACTTGATTTTTAAAGAATCGGTAAATAATTTGGCCAAGTATTCAAATTGCGTGCATGCATTCGTGAGTATCCGGTTTGATAAAAAAAACATATCGTTAATTGTCAGAGATGACGGCGTAGGTTTTGATCCGAATGCCCCGACCGATCGGAATGGATTAAGAAATCTTCGAGAACGTGCCAAGTACCTGAAAGGCTCCATTGATATTCGATCTGTCAAAGGGCAGGGCACAAGCATCACCCTGGCGTTCCCGGTACCATGACCCAAAAAGGTTATTGTTTGCGGAAATTAAATTGATTTTCTTACGTCGCTTACGCATTTTGATTCTGACTTATGCAGCCTGTGCGAGTTTCGATATACGAGGATAACGCAAAATTGAGAGATTTACTGGAATTACTCATTGGAAACACTGAGGGGTTTACCATGGCAGGTTCTTATCCGGATTGTATGAAAGTAACATCGGATATCAAACGCGATCGTCCGGATGTAGTAATCATGGATATCGATATGCCCGGCCGCAATGGAATTGAAGGCGTGCAATTAGTGAAAGAGATGGATGTAAACATCAGAGTAGTAATGCACACTGTCTTCGATGACGATGATCGGTTGTTTGCATGTCTTACTAATGGCGCAGATGGATATTTACTAAAGAAAGATTCGTGGGCGCTTTTAGTCAATGCCATACGCGAAGTTTACGACGGTGGCGCCCCGATGTCGCCGGGAATCGCGAATCGTGTATTAAAAGCGTTCCGCCAATCCAAGCAGACGTCTAAAAGTGACTATCACATCACGGATCGTGAGCAGCAAGTGTTGGAACTGTTGGCGCGGGGATTTTCATATCGGATGATTGGCATTGAATTTTCCATTTCACCTGAAACAGTAAAACGCCATTTAAAAAATATTTATCAGAAACTTCACGTCCAGTGCGGACCTGAAGCAGTAGCCAAGGCGATACGGGAAAAGATTATTGGATAACGTCAGCGTGTCTCCAAATCTCCCTTATCAGACTCCCGTAATCAGAAGCAAGTACCCAAAGGGGTTATTGCGTGGGTAAACCGAATGTCATTGTTTCGTACTATCGGTTAAAAAAAAGTAAAAGTCAAAGTCAAGTCATCATCGTATCAAATGCGATTACCCATGCAGTTGTGTGAGATTTACAAAAGGGAAAGGTAAATCAGTCGCCAACTGGGATTAACTTTATTTGCTCAATACGTTACAACATAATTCTAAAGTTCGTAAAGCTTTGAAATCACAAAGACAATTTAATCGCCTTTTCAGAATACTCAGCTCATTATTGTTGACAATCATGTTTTTCATGCAAGCGTGTTCTGACGATGACGATCCCTCCGGAGAAACTACAGGTACTTTTAAAGTTGTTGGCAGAGATCTGACCGATCCCTGCGGTGCAACTGTATTGTTAAAGGGAGTGAACAAAATGAGTGTATGGGACGAGCAGGACGTATACGGATCTGCTTATTTTCCGGAAATAGCCAAAACTAATTCTAACTGTGTGCGAATTGTTTGGAGGATGACCTATAGCAATGGCGCACCCACAGTGCTAAGTCAACTTGACTCCCTTATCAAGAATTGTATAAAAAATAAGATGATTCCCATGGTAGAAATGCATGATGCAACTTGCCTTTGGGAAAAATTGGATGACGTTGTCGATTACTGGACAAGCCCCGGGATGGTTGAAATAATACAACGGTATGAACATACCTTGCTTGTAAATATTGCGAACGAGGCTGGCGACGATAATGTGACAGAAGCGCAGTTTCTGGCAGGATATAAATCTGCCATAATGCAAATGCGCAATGCCGGAATTCGCACTCCTCTGATTATCGATGCAAAAGGCTGTGGAAAAGATCTTGACGTGCTGGTACCAACAGCGCCTCAATTGATTGGCCATGATCCCGATCATAACCTGATGTTTTCCGTGCATCCTTATTGGTCGAAACTTGACATCCTGACGGTACAACCCACCTTCATAAAGGATCAGTTAAAAAAAGCGGCCGACAATAATATTCCATTAATACTTGGAGAATTATGCGGCTACGGTGGATGGCCAGGGGAGGGCGAACCTAATACAGCAAGCTGTGCCGAAAAGGGCGCTATTGATTACGAAACCTTGTTGGCCGAAGCGGCTGCAAACAATATTGGATATCTCGCTTGGGAGTGGGGACCGGGAAATGGATTTTATGAGTACGACCCACCCGTGCTGTGTCCGGCGATGGATATTACAACGGATGGCACATATCAATCCGTCGTTGATATAGTACCGGGCTCAAAGCCTAGAGGTTGGGTTAGGGACGTTATTATCGATAGCCCCTTCAGTATTAAAAACACGGCAGTAAAATCTCAGTATGTCCTTAACGGCTTTAAGTGCCAATGATGAGCGTCGGCTGATATCAATCTAAAAATCATTGTGAATTTATAGGAATCGTTTTCGTCCCTCAACCATAATTTGAGACGTCAAAGGCCAACTAAATTTTATCCTTAATTCGAGGTTATCGACGCTTTAACTTTTGACAGAATGTTGTGTAGCTGTTTTTTATGGATGATCAAGTCGTGACTTTTTAAAGAGTCGTCTTTGAAAATAATTTCCACTCGATGAATATTGAAAACAGGCACCAGCAATGCAAATATTCCCGCAGGTTTGGAAATATTGTAACTGCCAATTCGCTTAAATTCTGAAAGCTTGTAACGCGTGGTTTTGTTCGCAATCGGAAGAAGTGATTTTTTTATAAAAGACAGATGGTTCTTATCCAGCGCCAATTCATCAGTCGGCCAAAGCAAAAAGAAAACGGCTAGAATTCCTACGAAAATGTAGCCACCTATCAACACGTTTGACCCCGGTTCAAGTTCATACAGGTCCACCAGATACAAAACCAATATTGCCACTAGAAAACGCAGCGCTCGTGAGACCCAAGTCCAAGGCTTTTTGAAATACTCTGTCTTAATAGTGGATACATCGTTCATGCTTTAATATACAAATTTTTTACGGTTTTGCACGAAACCAAGGACAGCTTAAATATTTTAAATTCTCGTTGATGAATTTCCCGTCCACTGCGTTTTTTTAAGCGCGGACGGTAAAACCAAGTTAAAAGTGAGGTACGCTGAGAATGGAATTGTCTCCCTGTATTTATCAGCATAAACTCTTCCTGTATTCCTCTGCGTTAAAATCTCGCCGGAGTAACGTGATCCGATTGACGTTTTCGAATTTCATAATTTTTTAAATTTGCGCAAGCAGGTCTTTGCCTATATCTTTCACAAAAAATCCTGCCTGTAATGGAAACTAGACGAGATGTTTTTCAAGCCATCGCTGATCCCACACGAAGGCAGATCATAGAAATGGTGGCCCGACGGTCTTTGAATGTTAATG
>DASQTN010000521.1:0-2743 GCA_035641895.1 Chryseolinea sp.
AGAAACTTTTAGGAAAAACCATCTTCATTATTCGTTTGTCCAGGAGAACCAATCCTTTTCCAAAAAAGGGGTGGTTCGGGGGCTTCACTTTCAACAGCCACCGTATGCGCAGGCAAAGTTGGTTACTGCGTTAACCGGCAAGGTGCTGGATGTGGTGGTTGACTTACGGCCGACATCCGAAACTTTTAAACAAACATATTACTGTTTATTGGAAAGCAGTAAACGTAATATGCTTTTGATACCCGAAGGATTTGCACATGGTTTTGCGGCACTGGAAGATTCCATATTTTTTTATAAATGTTCCAGTCCCTACAACAAGCGATCGGAATCTGGAATTCGATGGAATGATCCAGAATTAAAAATTGATTGGAAGATAGAAAATCCAATCATATCGGCAAAAGATTCTGAACTTCCTCCGTTAGCTGTCGTACTTGAGAATTCGCTAATTTCGTAGTCTGGGAAATAATTTTTTAAACGTTGAAAAACACTTTTTTTCGCAACGGAATATTCTATTTGTGTTTAGTGATGTTCCTCGCATCCTGCGCTTCATACAAGCAAAATATTATGTTCCAGGTCCCGGAAGGATCTGTGCTAACACAACAAATGGAAACTGCTGAGAAAAATTATATTATTCAAAGGTATGATCAACTCGAAGCTGAGGTATTCACGAACAAAGGGGAAAAAATTATCGATCCCGACTTTCAATCTGGCTCGAATGAGAGCAATCAGGCTACCGAGACCGTTACTCCAGCATATGAAATTGATGTGAATGGCATCGCCAAATTTCCGATGATTGGCGAGGTGAAATTGGAGGGCTTAACCATCAGGCAAGCGGAAGAAGTTTTACAGCAGGCATATTCGAAATTTTACACAGATGCATACGTCGTGCTGCGTTATACGAATAAACGGGTGATCATTTTAGGGGCGCCTGGTGGCCAGGTTATTCCGCTGACGAATGAAAATATGCACCTGGTCGAAGTATTAGCATTAGCAAAAGGGTTAAACAATGATGCGAAGGCGCAGAATATTCGCATACTACGCGGGAAGAATGTCTACGTCGCCGACCTCAGCACATTTGATGGGTACGTTAAAAACAATATCCCGATACAATCTGGGGATATCGTATACGTTGAGCCTATCCGCAAACCTTTTACCGAAGGTATTCGCGATTACGGACCGATCCTCAGTATCATCACTACATTAACAACCTTGATTGTCGTAATTGTTAGTTTATAATAAGACGTGGAAAATCCCAATCACATACAAAATCAATCCGCGACAGAGGGCATCGATTTCAGCAAGCTTAAAATCGCACTTCGCAATAATTGGGTATGGGTTCTTATCATTTTCTTTATCATCAATTTTACAGCATACCTTTTCGTTCGGTATACAAAGAATTTATATGAATCGTCGTCTGAACTTAAATTGGATGTAAAGCAGGAAGCAACAGAATTCGGCATTAAAAGTGCTATTGAAGACCAAAACCTGAATTTAATTTCCGGCGAAATTGAAATTATTCAATCGAGGCTTTTTTTAAGCAGGGTGCTGGATTCCACCAACCTGGAGGTAAGTTATTACAGTATCGGTAGGGTATTGAATGAGGAACTTTATCAAAGTGTTCCATTTTTTGTGAGTCATGGCGCGAATGCAAAAAGCTTATATAACATTCCCATATATGTTGATGAAGAACGCGGGGACTCATTTACCTTAACCATTGGCAATCAAGGTGAAGAGATCGATGGAAAATATAACAAGCCTATTAACGTGCGAGGGGTGACGCTGAAAATCGAGAAAAATACTAATTTCTCGAAGGGTGATGAAGTTGGATATTTTTTTATTATAAATAGCCGCGATCTGTTACTCGACTATCTCCTTACAAATTTAACTGCGGAACCTTTGAATTTTAACGCAAACACTATCCGCATTTCTTTTAAAGGTCATAATCCATATAAGGCACAGGATATCCTTAGCAAGATCGACACCCTTTATCTGCAATACAGTAATGAGCAAAAAAATCAAGCTAACAAACAAAAAATCGACTGGGTTTCGTCGGAATTGGTCACAATAGAAAACAGGATGGAAGATTATGAAAACTATTTTGAAAACTTTACACTTCAAAATAGATCCAATAATCTTGAAGATGACTTAAAAAAAACCGTGGCTTCTATAAATAGAATTGATTCGCAACGATATTTACTGACAAAACGCGTAAACGAAATAGGCGGATTACTAACAAGCTTACAAAATGAAAATTTTTTAATTTCATTTTCGCAACGGCAGTCACTCCCACCCGCCATTTCCAAGGATCTTGAAAGTCTCGAACAATATTATCTGCAGCTAGAGAAAATAAAACTTTCGCATAGCGAAATAACTTTTACATATCGTCAAAAGCAAAAAGATGTTGACGTGCTAAAACAAAAGACTATTGGTCAACTCACTGAATTGAGAGACAATGCTATAAAGAACCTCGAAGACGCGAACGACAGAAAAAGAAAGTTGGAAGCAGAATTCGCAAACATTCCAGATAAGAGCACTCAGTTTTCGAAAAATCTCAGGTTCTATAAACTGTACGAGCAGTTTTATCTATCCCTTATGCAATCAAAGTCACAATTTGAAATAGCGCAGGCAGGTAGCATTCAGGATTTCAAAATACTCTCCCCAGCTACGTTCCCCATGTTTCCAATTTCTCCAAACAAGATGATGATTGCAGGCATCGGCTTTGTACTGAGTGTAATTGTTAATT
>DASQTN010000522.1:0-3537 GCA_035641895.1 Chryseolinea sp.
CAAATAGTTTTGCCTCTGATTTTTCGTTCCCGGATGACACAATTCTTTCAATAACTACCAACCGTGAATTTCCTTTCATCACTGCACGACAGTTCTGTAAAATTTTAATGCAAGACGCATCATCCCAATTATGTAATACACTTTTCAATATATAGATGTCGCCGCCCGTTGGAACGCCCTCAAAAAAGTCGCCATACACGTATTTTATTCGGAGATTTCCATCGTTTGAATCTGGTTCACCGTTCTTAACCGCAGGAAGATCAAACACTACACCACTCAAACCTGGATTGACACTTACCAATGCCGACACGAGCCTTCCCTCTCCTCCGCCAACATCAACTATCATCGTTGCCGGGGAAAAGTCGTAAGCGTTAACAATTGCGTCAGCTTCAATCCCTGAATATGCGGTCATCGCGTTATTAAATACAGTGGCAGCATCCCGGTTATGCTGCAAGTACTTGTATAACGGTATTCCGTGAACACGCTCGAATGCCTGAGTGCCATTTTCAATACTGTATAATAATTCGCCGTAAGCGTGCCATATCCATTCTTCTCCATATAGAATGGCAACACTTCGTAACGAACCTGGCTTGCTTTCGAGCAACAATTCCGAAGCAGGTGTATTAACAAAAGTTTCATTTTCCTTTTCTTCAAAAATTCCGAGACTTGATAGTGCTCTTAATAAACGATAAAGAGAACGTTCGTCGACGTGCAACAAGTTGGAAAGTTGTTTTGCGGACTTCGATCCGCCGATCAAATATTCTGCAACGTTGAGCTTTGCTGCCACTGCTATCAACTGAGTGTTTCGGAACCCCATTATGCGCTCTCTTAATGTAGATGCAATTGTGGGATCCTGTAGTGGCGGATCAGTTCGTTTTAAGTCATTGGGTGTTAACATAGTTGTATTTTAGAATAAAAGATCGATGACACATTACATGTTCCGACGATACGTCTCCGGAACGAAAAACCAATTGATAATAATCGCTAGCGCAATCAATGAAAGTGGATAGATCAATCCGACAAAAGGTGACAGAATTGCGCCCGCTAATATTACATTCCGTAAGAGTTCTGTTATAAATGTTGTTGACCCGCCGAGTACGCCATTGCCGATATTGTACGCAAAACCCATGCTGGTAAAGCGTATCCGAGTCGGAAATAACTCAACGATAAATGCGCCAAGAGGGCCATACACCATCGCGCAACAAAGATGTAGCGAGAACACTAATAAAGTAAGTTTAATGATTGCACCATTATTAATTACATGACCTGTCTTTAGACCTTCAGGATTGCCGATATCCATCATCAGATAAAAAGCTATCGGAACCATCACTAAACTCAAGATCAGGCCAGTTAGCATAAGCGTTTTGCGGCCCACTTTATCACTCAAGGCACCGAACCATTGGAAAAAAGGGCATCCCACGAGAGTTGCAATTCCAACAATAACAAGCGTTGTTTGTAGCGACAAATAGACTGAACGTTGTAAGAAAAAAAACACTACAAAATGCGTCGTCTGCATCAATGTACTTTGAGCAGCACATCCTCCAAAAATACTAAGGAGCATAAGTTTAATATTGCCCTTTGATCTGAAACTTTCTTTTATAGGACTTGTGCTCGTTTTCCCCTCTGACTTTAATTGAGAATACAGCGGAGTTTCATTTAATTTGCGGCGGATTGTATACGACAATATTACCAATACAGCGCTGAACAAAAATGGAAATCGCCAGCCATATAACTCGAAATTTTCAGAGGTCATTATGCCACGCGTGAGCATCAGAACGCCAAGGCATAGCAGGAGACTTAAGGGAACAGTTGCTTGAATGAATCCGGTATAAAATCCACGATGGCGATCGGGAGCATGCTCGGCAACGAAGATTGTCGCGCCGGTATACTCCCCGCTAATGGCTAGCCCCTGCAGTAGCCGGCATATCAATAGAAGAAACGGCGCGAACCATCCTACTGAAGTAAAGTTCGGAATGCAACCAATTAGAAATGTTGCGCCACCCATCAATAGAAGGGAAAACAGAAATGGCTTTTTGCGGCCAATAGCGTCCCCGATGCTACCAAAAATCAGGGATCCAATTGGACGAATAAGGTAAGAAGTAACGACAATGGCAAGTGTTTCTAAAAACCTTGCATCACTCTCCGGAAAAAGATTCTGTGAAAGAACGGGTGCCAGCATGATAGCAAGCACGAGATCATACCATTCTATCAATGTCCCAACAGCTGTGGATAAAATGACAAAGCGCGTTTTCTTCTTTCGTATCGCTTCTTCTTGTGAATTGAGAATTGACGAATCAGACACCATTGCTGTAGTTTTATATAGGTCAAGACCGTTTAACGGAAAAGCTCACCTCCGCGTCCAACCGAACGACTAGTTCAAAAGGATCAATTTTAAGACAATCGTAAAATAACTTACCATATACTTAACAAGTTTCAACATTGGTTCTAAAGAGCTAGTGACACGCGTTGAAGAGAATTGCATTTTTGCGGCGTTAAAAAAAATCTTATGAACACAAGAGAAAGTTTTATTAAGTATCTGTTTATCACTTTTTGCACATTGTCATTTTACAGCTTCGGCACGGCGATGATGGACTACCTTCTACTTTATCCTTCACGCTTCCTTATCGGTGAGGATGAGTTTATCAGCTATCATAAGCTTCTGGAAGCATACATTTTACCCGTAAGCGTCTATCCGTTCCTGTTTATTACTGTATTAAATGTGTTGTTATTATGGTTTAGTCCACGTCAACTTCCAAGAAAGCTGGTGTGTATTTCATTAGTGTGTTTAGTGTTGGATGTTCTCTCTACTGCCTTATTTCAAGCACCATGGAATCTCGCGTTAAGCGAAGGCAAGAATGTTGAACTGATGCAAAAAATAACGGACACTAACTGGGTCAGAGTATTTCTTGAAAGCTTGCAAGTCGTTATCGTATTTAAAATGTTGAGCGCCTGTTATTCCAATGATTCGGTTTCTGCAGGAATCATATCACGTGCATAACTTGCCAGTTCCACGCTGCTGCGCACATTGGTCCGTCTAAAAAGAACCTGCTTATGGTTCTTAACGGTATTAACGCTCAGATTAAGCTGATCGGCAATTTCCTGGTTGGAAAATCCCTGTATGATTAACTTAATAATATCATTTTGACGCGGAGTAATAAAATTGTCTGGCTGCCGTGGGTTGTACGAATAAACCTTGATCAAATTTCCTTTTATAAATTGATGAATGTCCAGCTTAACGTGGAAGAATTTCTGTTCAAGGCTCAGCTTTTTAAAAAGTGTAAAATAAATGTACTTCTGATTTTCATTTTTTATAGCAAGTTTTTCATCACGAATGTGAATGTACTTACCGCTATTGTCCCTGAAACGATAATAAAGCACGAAGCGATGGGTTGCCGGATCGTAGGGTTCAGCATCATTCATGAAATGAAAACACTGCTGAACTCCTTTCAGATCGGCCGGGTGTACAAGGTTAAAAAAATCGTATACCGATAATGTACAAAAATCGTCAGCGCTAATTCCCAAAATATCCTTGCTATT
>DASQTN010000523.1:0-2905 GCA_035641895.1 Chryseolinea sp.
GCGGGGGAAAAAATGTTTTGCACGTTAAAGTCCGCAACGATGGGGATAAGGCAGCCGAGCGGCTGAACCTCAAACTTACGATCAATGAAACGCAGGCGGCATCTACCTCAATCAATATTCCAGCAAAAGGAACGGCCGAAACCAGTTTTGACCTTTCGACGACCTTATCGGGATTAAATGAGGCGAAATTGGCGTTCAACGATTTCCCTATCACATTCGATAACGAATTTTACATGGCCCTTAATTTTACCGACAAGATTCGCATTCTTGAAATCCGAAGTTCGGAAAACCGGACTGTGGTAGAGAAGGTTTTTGGGAACGAGCAAATATTTGATTTTTCTTCATATTTCGTCAATAATTTTAATTATAGCCTGTTAGACAACGCAGATTTGGTGGTGGTGAATGGCCTCAACACAGTAGACATCCCGTTAGGCAATGCATTGCGTGAGTATTTACATGACTTGGGCACCATCTTATATTTTCCAGGCAGTAAGCCGGACGTTGTAAACCTTAAAACCTTCCTTCAATTACCGCTCGTCGCCGTCCCTGAGACCACGGTACAACAAGAATTAGATAAACCCGACTTCTCCAATCCATTTTTTGAAAATGTATTCGAAGAAAAATCGGCCACCATCGCTATGCCTCGAGGCATTAAGTTATTGGATTGGGGTAACGACAGGTCTGCGATCCTGCGATTTAAAAATGATCAACCCTTCCTATCGCGATTTGACCAAGCGGGTGGAAATTTATACGTTGCAGCAACGGCCCTGCAACCGGGACAAACCGATTTTTTTAATCATGCGTTGTTTGTTCCTGTGATGTACAGAATTGCTTCCAGCAGCATAAGAAACGAATCTAAGTTGTATTACACACTTAGGGAAAGTTTTATCCAATTGCGCGCTGATAGTCTGCAAGGTGAGGAACCCCTTCGATGGGTTGGGGAGGAAGAAATTGTCCCTGCGCAACGAAAGCTAGGAAATGAGGTGATCTTTGATGTGCCTAAATTTTCTATCGTGAAAGGGTTCTATAAGATTGTTGCCAACCGCGACAGCGTGAGTTTGATCGCCTTCAACCTGGATAAGGCGGAATCTTTATTAGATCAGTATACCGGAGAGGAAATGAAGCAACTTTTAGGGGCTGGAGACCAGATTACAATTTTCAAAGTTGGTTCGCAGGAGGCTTTCGGCAACGAAATAAAGGAGCGATATTTGGGCACTCCATTGTGGAAGTACGCACTTTTGCTGGCTATGTTCTTCCTCCTAATGGAAATTCTGCTGATTCGATTCGTAAAATAAGATTGATACAGGCGTGGCACACTTGAAAATAAAAGCATCTTGATGCACAATCTTTTGAATTTAGGGAAACTTCAACACCCAGAACCTGCCTGCGGTAGGCCGGCGTCAACACTTCAACACCTTATAGGATGAAAATCTTACTTCAGGCTCCTGAAATCATTGATAGCACTTCTCCCTTCCATCAAAAAGTAAAAAATGTTCTTCTCAGTAATGGCCGAATTACAGAAATAGGCGATAAAAACTACGCGGCAGACAAAGTTATCAAAGCCGAAGGCATGAAATTGACGATCGGCTGGTTTGACCTTGGTACTTCCGTTGGTGATCCAGGGCTGGAACACAAAGAAGACCTGGACTCAGCGGCCCGCGCAGCTGCCGCGGGTGGATTTACCGAGATAGCGATGCTTCCAAATACGGTGCCCGCTGTGCAAACGAAGAACGAAGTGAGCTACATCACCCGGTTTAATGATTCGAGGCTTGTTCAAATTCATGCCCTTGCTTCGGTAACAAAAAATAACAAAGGCGAGGAGCTTACCGAGATGATTGATCTTCATGAAGCTGGCGCGCTGGCCTTTACGGACGGATTAAAACCGATATGGCATACTGACATTTTTCTTAAGGCACTACAATATTTACAAAAGTTTAACGGCCTGCTTATAGATCACCCTGAAGATATATGGCTGAACATGTTCGGTCAAATGCACGAGGGTGTTAATAGCACTACGCTGGGTTTGAAAGGAATGCCTCGAATTGCCGAAGATATCGCCGTCGGAAAAAATCTTGAGTTGCTGGGATACGCTGGTGGCAGATTGCATTTTTCACGAATTTCATCAGCGAAAGCCGTCGATATGGTCCGTCAGGCAAAAAAGAAGTTACCCATTAGTTGTGACATAGCCGTCTACCAACCTATTCTGGATGACAGCCTTCTTCATGATTTTGATACAAATTACAAAGTCAATCCTCCATTGCGTGAAAAAGCCGATGCCGATGCGCTGATCAAAGCTTTGAAAGATGGAACCATTGATGTGCTTTGCTCCGGACATACACCGCATGAGGACGAAAGCAAAAGCTTAGAGTTTGACCTGGCGGATGCGGGCATTATTAATTTACAAACTTTTGGTTCGAATCTGGTGACACTTTCCAAGTCGCTGGATTGGGATCTTTTGCTGGAAAAAGTCACTGTTAATCCCCGTAAGCTTCTACGACTGGAAGTTCCTAAGATTGAGGTCGAAGCCAAAGCGAATCTAACGCTTTTTGATCCAAACCACGTTTGGACCTTTGATGAGAAAAGCAACTTTTCTAAGTCAAAGAACTCCCCATGGCTCGGGAAAGAAATCACCGGAAAAGCGATCGCTGTATTTAATAATGGCCGGCATAAGATCGAGGATTAGTTTGTTGAGACGGTCCAGTTAATCTGCACAAATGGCTAAAACGTTATGGAAGGTATCAACACGATATGGGGCAGCTGCGGGAATTCTTGCATTTATTCTGCTGTTAGTAATGTATTACGTGGGCCGGCACCCTTTGCTTACCTCTCCGTTCCTTGATTTTCGAATTTTGCTGTTTGGTATATTTATTTTTTTTACCTTAAAAGAATTGCGGGATTATTACCA
>DASQTN010000524.1:0-3707 GCA_035641895.1 Chryseolinea sp.
GTAGTATTATCGGGTTCCTTTTGCAGACCCTTATCGATGTATTTAAGCGCAAGCTCGTAGGCACCTTCATCAAGACAAAGCGATGCAGCATAAACGTAAGACGGTGTAAAACCTGGCTCCTCTTGTATGATTTCATCAAACATCATCAAGGCGCTATCGGGATCCTCAAGGTAATAATAGGTCAGACCTAAATATGCTTTTAACTGCGGACTTTGTTGGCGCTGGAGAAGCCAGCGAATATCCTCTTGAGCCTCCTTATATTTTCCCGATTCCATTAACACGGATGCACGCCACTGAATCATTTCAGGACTATCGGGATTAAGTGATATTAATTCATTCAGGTCTGTGAGCTGCGCCTCGTAATCTTCCAATGCCTGATTGATATACGCTCTTAACAGTTTGGCTTGCGGCGTTGGATACTTTTCAATCACGGTGTTGATATCCGTTAAAGCTTCGCTGAATTTTTCCAAGCTATAATAACACACAGCCCGTTTATAATAAACTTGATACTCATTCTCGGTCTTAGGTTGAGATTTATCAAGGATCTTATTATACAGTATCAATGCTCCAGCAAAGTCTTCCCTGCCCACCAACGTGTCAGCCTCTATTTCTAAAGCCGATTGTGCTAAAGAAAAAAAAGGACTCATCATCAGAATGATCATGAGTCCCATATAGAGTTTTATCGCGCTTACTTTTTGCATCTGAAGCTCTTAGCTCTTCATTATAGCATTATCTGTTAAAACGCTTCCGCTCGTTTTCATTTAGATAAATTTTGCGCAAGCGAATCGACTTTGGTGTCACTTCCACATATTCATCTGATTGAATATATTCTAACGCTTCCTCCAGCGAAAATTTAATGGGAGGCGCAATGCGCATTTTCTCATCCGAACCTGAAGCTCTCATGTTCGTAAGCTTTTTGGTTTTTGTAACATTTATTACCAGATCACCACTTCTACTATGCTCACCGATAACCTGACCTTCATAAACCTGTTCCCCGTCATTTATAAAAAATTTACCACGGTCCTGGAGGTTATGCAAGCTATAGGCAATTGCCTCACCTTGCTCCATTACTATTAACGAGCCATTAATACGGCCCGGGATGTCACCACGGTAGGGCTGGTATTCTTTGTATCTGTGTGTAACAATAGCTTCTCCAGCGGTTACGTTTAATAAATAGTTTCTTAAACCTATGATACCGCGGGAGGGAATCATAAACTTCAAAATCATTCGATCACCCTTCGGGTCCATGTTAAGCATTTCACCCTTTCGTTGTGACACTGATTCAATGGCTTTGCCTGCATCAACTTCTGGAAGATCTATGGTTAGCTCTTCCATTGGTTCGCACTTCACGCCATCAATATCTTTAAAAATTACCTGGGGCTGACCAATTTGCAATTCGTATCCTTCACGACGCATTGTTTCAATCAACACCGATAAGTGTAAAACACCACGTCCGAATACCATGAAGCTATCTGCTGAACCAGTCTCACCAAGACGGAGAGCAAGATTTTTTTCCAACTCTTTCTCCAATCGTTCTTTGATGTGACGCGACGTCACGAGTTTTCCTTCTTTCCCATAGAATGGTGAATTATTAATCGTAAAAAGCATGCTCATCGTTGGCTCGTCGATGGAAATCGTTTTCATGCCTTCAGGTTTTTCGGGATCAGCTACGGTATCACCAATTTCAAATCCTTCCAACCCAACAAGTGCACAGATTTCGCCAGCTTTAACCTCTTCTACTTTTTGCTTTTCGAAGCCTTCAAAAATATAGAGGTCCTTAATGCGTGATTTCACAATCGCCTTTGTTTCACGTTTTACCAAAGCAATCTGTTGTCCTGTTTTTATCGTTGAGCGGTGGACACGGCCAATAGCAACGCGACCGATGTACGAAGAATATTCTAACGATGTGATCAACATCTGTGTGTTACCCTCTTCTGTTACCGGAGCAGGTATGTACTCAAGTATTCCATCCAGCAACGCAGTAATGTCAGTCGTGGGGGTTTTCCAGTCCGTACTCATCCAACCTTGCTTCGCGGATCCATAAAAAGTAGGAAAATTCAGCTGGTCTTCGGTCGCATCCAACTGATACATCAATTCAAAAACCTGTTCATGCACCTCATCCGGAGTACAATTTTTCTTATCTACCTTATTGATAACAACAATGGGTTTCAAACCTAATTGCAATGCTTTTTGCAAAACAAAACGTGTCTGAGGCATCGGCCCTTCGAATGCATCCACCAACAGCAAACAACCGTCGGCCATATTTAATACCCGTTCTACTTCGCCTCCAAAATCGCTGTGACCGGGAGTATCAATTACATTGATCTTATAGTCCTTGTACCTTACAGAAACATTCTTAGCCAGAATCGTAATACCGCGTTCGCGTTCAAGGTCATTACTGTCCATGATCAGTTCTCCGGGAGTTTCATGATCCTTGAAAAGCTTCCCGGCCATGAGTAATTTGTCTACTAATGTGGTTTTTCCGTGGTCTACGTGCGCAATAATGGCAATATTCCTAATCTTGTTAACGTCCATAAATCCTCAAAATCCTCGTTTATTTTTTGAATTGAGGCGCAAAGATAAGATTTTTAATTGGCTAATACTTGCGGAGATTGAAAGGATTCAGATAAGTCGGTGAACCTTTGTCAATTAGAGCTACAAGTCGAGGTTAAAATTCAAACGAGGTATTATCCATTCTTCCGTTTATAACGCCCAGACACGGTATAACTTCCGCTTTTCAAAATAAAACCTATCGTTTCTTTTGTCGCCGGCGTCACTACCCAATATTCCTGAACTCCAAATTTTTGATACACGTCCTTTTTTTTATAAGGTCATGGTTGGCATTTCCAAAGGAGTTCTATTGTAAGGTCAGGCACACCGCGTACAGCTTTATCCCGAATTATCGACGCTTTAGAAGCGGAAATAAAAATTATATCCGGTCGGACGGCATAAGTTGCTCGTCTAAAAACACATCGCAGGGAGCAAAAAAGGTATGATCATTTTTCTGTGCAGTTTGATGTATCTAAGGATAGAATATGCCAATTCGCGAACGATACTTTGATGGGAGGGTGTAGGGACAGGTGATATTTGAATTGATCCACTTATAATTTCAGCTAACGTTCCCTCTGGAATCAATTGAAAACTTCCATTGTCGTTTTCGGAGGGGTTCTATGAGATTGCATGTCCTGAGTTAGGCCCGAATCGCTGTACTTGAACCTAGCTAGTAAATCTCAAAAAGGTGCCCATCGGCAGATCTCTCTCCTGTTTTGATTTTAAAAAGAATTCACCGTATTCCGCAGTCGTAAAATCAAAATTATTTTTTGCAATGTTCAGTCCCACCAACGGTGATAGTCCAATAGCGTACATACTGAGGATAAAAAAACGGTGTTGATTTTCGATCAGTTGACTGCTCATGGAAATCAGCTCATCCAATTGTTCCTGTAAAGTCCACTTTTCCCCTTCGGGACCACGGCCATAGGGCGGAGGATCCATGATAATGCCATTATATTTATTTCCTCTTTTGACTTCACGTTTTACAAACTTAAATGCATCCTCATATACCCAACGGATGTCTTTCAGATTATTGAGTTGCATATTATGGGTGGCCCAATTTAGACCGGGCCGAGAGGCATCACAGTGTACTACTTCAGCTCCGGCAGAACGCGCCACAACGGAAGCGGCACCCGTATACGCGAAAAGGTTCAATA
>DASQTN010000525.1:0-7782 GCA_035641895.1 Chryseolinea sp.
TAAATCAAAAAGATGCATTTGGACTGGATACGGACCGCGCCAGGTTTATTCGATTATTCTTCCAGCCCGTGTTAATCCTTTGGGCATTATGGTCCACGGGTGCTCTTCGTTATTTGCGCCAGGAAAGAATTTCGTGATCAGTGGAGTTTTATTCAACGGTAGGGCTATTATAAACAAAATCATATTTTGATAAATATCCTTCGCTTGTACAAAAAGTATAGGAACAACCAAACGATGATCAATGCTCCGACACTTTCAAAAACCGGGTGCCACTTTTCAGCGGTATCTTTATAAAATCCCTGGAACAACAGCGCTGAAGTATGACCAAAATCAATAAACCGATACACCAGATAGATGGTCAGGCTATTCATCCCAATGACAACAAAAAAGAAAGTCCATTTTTGATATTTCAGAATATCGATGACCCAATAAAACACAGCAAATAATAGAAAGGCCATTCCGCCTGTCAACATAATAAACGAGCTGCTCCACAAATGCTTATTGATCGGAAAATGTAATCCCCATAAAAGTCCAAGGGCCAAACAGAATGTTCCAGCGATTATGAGGTTTCTAAATTTAATAAGATCTGAATGGGCATTATTTCTCAATGTGTCAGCTGCCAACGTTCCGAGTATCGTAAGACATAATGCAGGCATCTGTGTAAGTAATCCATTTTCGTCATACGTCTTTTGCAATAGCCTGCCCGGTAAAAATTTACGATCGATCCACCCGTGCAAATTTCCTTCAATCGAAAGGTCTCCGGCACCATATCCGGGAACTGGAACCAGAAACATAACGGCATAGTAAAACAGCAATAAACCTGCGACCCAAAATATTCGGCTGCGCGTATTAAAATTTAAGTAAAGAATCGTTGCTACAAATCCCGCAAATCCAATTCGTTGCAGAACGCCTACGAATCGGATCTGTGACCAATCGAAAAATGGTACGGGGGCGTTTTTGTCGAGGATACCCAAAATAATCAATATGAGCATTCGCTTAAAAGCCTTCCAATACAGCTGTGATTTTGTCAATCCCTGTTCGAGGCCTTTGTTGGTGGAGAATGGGATTGACACGCCTGCGATAAAAAGGAAAAGCGGAAAAATAAAATCGTAAAATGTAAATCCGTTCCAGGGGGGATGTTCAAACTGCAACGCAAGGGCGTCTACCCAAGGCCATCCGGTCTTGCCGTGCAAAAGATAAATGAAGGAACCTGCGCCTGATATCATGAGCATATCAAAGCCGCGTAAGGCATCGATCGAGAGCAATCGTTTTGAAGGCAGGGGCTGATCAGACTTCATATTTCCAAAAGTATGATAATTTGCTCTCTATAAAAAAATGCCTTGTACCACGGAGACAGGGTCGCACAAAGGAAATACAACTCATAAGCGCTTAACACTTGGTGAATTCTGTAACTTGAAGGTATCTACAAGTAGCTAAGCCATGTTTGTTCTTTATGGCTTCGCTTGTAGCCGTCAAACCATTTGCACACCGGATAAAGCATCATAACGATGCAAATCCAGATCACATAAACAATCGGAAGACTAAATCCAAAATCCTTTATGTCGATATCAAAACTCGTCTGTATCATTAATTGCCATCCGTAACCAGTAAATTCTGCGGCAACCGCGGCGAGTACTCTGATGAGACATAGATGCAGTATGTAATAAAAGAAGGGAACCCTTCCGAATACACTGAAGAAATTGACTGCCGGGCCTTTCAACTTTTCCGAATTTGCTAAAAAGATAAATGCTCCTCCTAGTGTTATCAATAAGTACAATAACGATGGAGGGTACTTTGTTACATTCATGAATGACATTATCGTGTGGCCAGCATTTTCATAACTTTTCCAAGCATGGAGATCGCCATAAACATTTATCGACCGCACAATAAGGAAGAGAACGAATGCAGAAATCCCAATGGTATTGAACAATTTTTTGCGTCGTGCAGATGTTGGTTGGTTATAAAATTGTCCGACATAGTAACCAAGTGACATTACACCAATCCATGGAACAACCGGATATACCACATTTAATGTAAAACCCGGAAGTTTGAACGATCCGAACTCATGCAGGATACTCCACAATATATTGTTATCAAAGTGAATGTTGTCTAATACATTATGACCTGCAATAAGCAGACACGAGAATAACAAGATCAGATTATTAGGAAGGTGAATCAACACTGCCAACGAAATCATACTGATTCCCAACATAGAGATAACAGCCAAATCAAAATTGTTAAAGTGTATGTCAAAGTACCAGACGAATGCCAGCATCATTTCGACCAATATCAGCCAGATGCCCCGCTTCAGCAGGAAGCCTGATAAGTCAGCTTTTGTTTTTCTTTTGCCTACCATGTACGCCGAAACGCCGGCGAGGAAACAAAATGTCGGTGCGCAGAAATGGGAGATCCACCGTGTAAGGTAAACGGGCCAGGTGGTAAGTCCAGGTTCGGTAAGGGCTGATAAAGTAGACGTCTGATGAAAGTAATCGCGTGTGTGATCCAGCGCCATCACGACCATTACAATTCCTTTTAAAAGATCGACAGACTCAACGCGATTTTTAGTGATGACTTCGAGACGACTTGGGGATGAAGGAAGGGTCATAGGTTATCCAGGACGTCAGAAGGTTCAGTTTTCCATAAGTTAGTGAATGGCGTAACTTTTCACGTGTTCAAACGAAAGTATTTTTGTAAGAACAACTAATTGTGTGTCTTCTCATCCTAAACTACTGGCAGTGTTAGGCCCACCACGAAGGATCCGCTTCAACTCTTGCAGACATCCAATATTTTAAATTTATATTTAAGTCGGACTGAAGCAGGCGCCTATGTTAATTCGAAAAAACACAAAAGCTTTCAAGACTATCCTGGAAATCGTTGAGACCTGTCACGACAAACCCGATCGCGATAAGCTGATACGACTGTACATCACAAAAGCTGGTCATTCCATTAACGAGCGGATAAGCGTCGCTGGCATTCAGGGAGACTCCGGCCTGTTTTATGATATGACGTATCAGACTATTTTAACGAATTTAAAATCATCCAACCGTCAGCTGCACCAGAGTGATGATTTACCTGGTATTTATTTTTTTCATAGCAGTTCTGATAAAAATTGGGCAGAGACACCCTTCGAATTTGACGAAGCTGTAAAAAAAGAGTTTGGCTCGCTTCCAGAACTACCTGTTTTTAGAAAGAAAGAAAAAGCGGAGAAAGTTATTTTGCCCACGTCCAATGGAAAGGCTGAACCCAAGACCACTAAAAAGGAAAAGGTGGTAACTAAAAAGCCCATCAGGGTTATTGACAAGGGACCGAAGCAACCTGACTATAAACTCAAACACAAATTTGAATTTTCGGATCTCGACAAACTCATTTTTAGACATCCGCAGCTTTCTAAGAAAGATGTCCTCGATTATTACGACAAGATCGCGGAATACCTTTTGCCTTACCTGAAAGATCGTCCACAAATGATCCGCCGGCACTCCAACAATCGGCAGGAAGTTTACCTGGATTACGATGCATTGAAAGAAAATGATTCAGAGGAAATAACATCGTGGGTAAAAACCATCACTGTTGGCGAGGAAAACGAACCGATGCTCCTCTGCAATGACAAAGATCACTTACTATTCTATGTGCAGATGGGAGGCACTGAGTTTTGCCCTTTCAATTCGCGGACCAAATCCATCAGCCACCCGGACTACATGGTTATAGGAATGGACACGGATGGTGAGTTTGCAAAAGTCATCGATGTGGCGCTCGCGACAGAAGTCATCTTAACAGGTTTGCAATTACCTTCTTTTGTCAAGACGGATGGTCGCACAGGACTGCATATTTACATTCCTCTTGACGCAAAAAGCAAATTCGAAACGGGGAACACGGTTGCAGAATATATCTGTAAACTCATCCGTATCAAGGTAGGAGACCTTGTTAACCTGAAAGGTTTGGACGAACACGCCTATGGAAAGGTTACGTTAGACTATTCGCTGAACGAAGAAGGAGCGGGTATCGTTGCTCCATATTCCCTCGTATCTGGAGAATCACCTATGGTTGCTACACCGCTTTTATGGGATGAGGTAAAGGAAGGTCTTAAGTTTGAAGATTTCAATGACGAAACAATTTTCAAAAGGCTAAAACAACTGGGTGACCCGTTTGAAACTCTTTTCAAGAAAAAAGTAAATTCAGAAGCGTTACTGGAAAGGATCGAGGAGAATTATGCGTTTCTCTTTTGAATAGCCATTGCCACAGGTGGCGACTGCTCTTATGGTATGGAGTGAAGGGAAGACACGAGGGTAGCGTTGTTTACAAACCATTTTCAACCGATTTAAGGGCAAGCGCCTGTTCAAAATCTTTCAAAAAAAACTTAACGGTGAGGTGGGAGAGGAGCGTATGGTAGGATTTTCATTCGTTTCTTTTGCGATAATTTTTATTAGAAACATAGCTCAATAACATCGGTATATCGAATTCGAACGACCACCGTTCATAGTCGCACGGGGTGGACGTTTCTGATTACTAAAACAAAGTAAAACTCATGCTTGCATTCTTTGGCATGATTCTGACTCTCCCGGAATATAAGCATAGCTTCAGAGCGGCAAATTGATATCATGCAAATTGTTGGTTACTGAATAATGCAACGATTATGAGAAAAACGGTTGCGTACTTCTTGTTTGCTTGTTTCATTGTTCCGTGTTACGCTCAGAAGGAGTCAAGTTTTGAAGCCTTTCTGCGAGAACTAAATCAAAGCACGATTGACAAAAGGCAAAGGTTGGTTAGTCAATACATGTCACGAGTAAAAACGACTCCGATTGTAGAGGGTAAAAATAAGGTTCATTTCCTGTGGCTGGGAAAAGCGGATACCGTTAAGGTTGAAGGCGATCTTCAAAAATCGTGGGCCATACCTGCTGTCTTACAGAAAATCGACTGCGGCGAAAAGGATTTTTTCCATATCTCTTATGATATTCCTTCGACCGCGCTGATCGAGTATGACTTTATTGTCGATGGTAAACAGACACTAGATCTTTTAAATCCCGGCGTCACACAGGGATTTGACTTTGGAGACCGCAATATCTTTTCGATGCCTGACTTTGTTGAATCGCCTTACTTGAAACCTCGCTATGGTATCAATAAGGGAACGGTTGTTCAGTGGACCTTCAAGACCAGTCACGAATTATTTACCAACCAACCGATTTCAATTTATAGGCCGCATGGTTATTCAAACGACAAGACATATCCTGTGCTATACGTGCTTGATGGAACGTCCTCCCTTTACAATCGACCCTATCTAAACGTCATCAACAATCTCATTTACGACAAAAAGATTGAACCCATCGTTGTCGTGTTTGTGGGATACAATGATCGATGGAATGACTACGTTGAAAAGAGTAAAGAATTTGGCCAATGGCTGTCTGAAGAGATGGTTCCTTTCATTGAAAAGAATTTCAAGGTGGCGTTAACTGCTGACAAGCGGGCAATCATCGGCGCTTCCGCGTCGGGGCATGCAGCAATAGTTACTGCACTTCGCCACCCGGATGTCTTTGGAAATGTTGCTTCACAGGGCGGTGGAGCGGGCGGTTATCCCGGTTTAAATCCCTTCGCCAATGCTGCGCTCGATGATTACCTGACAAAAAAAGATAAATTTCCGCTGCGTCATTTATATACCGAAGTGGGCGTCTTTGACCTGGAATTTCCGCAACAGAAAATTATTTTCAGTGAAGGAGTCACGCAGTTCAATGAGCGACTGAACAAAGAGGGTATCCGTTATGTATTTAAGCAGGTGAATGGAGGACACAGTTCGAAGCTGTGGGATCAAGCCCTTGACGATATTTTGATTATGTTTTTTGGTACTGGTGTAAAAAATCCACAGTAACGAAAGATATTTTTTGACATGACGCTCTTGTTGTGTTTTCACCAACAGCCCAAACGCTGATTTTTCCACCCCTATTTTTCCAATACGCCCTTTGCCAAAAGCATTATTTTTTAGGCCATCGGGATTTTTTTCTTCGTTTATCTCCTGCGACAATTTGTTCTTTAAGTTGTTATATCAAATAATGGTATGATAATGAATGCGGTATCAGAGCTTCATTCAATAACTGAAATGTCATCGTGAAATACAGTACACAAAATCCACCCGAAACTCTTGCTGATTATGTGCGTTTTTTTTGGACGCTGGAAGCAAACGTTGGATCCAAAGAGCCTTTTGTACATCGTGCTCTTCCGGATAATTGCCTGGAACTTATCTTCTATTGTCAGGGAAGGTTTGCAATAAGCTCGGCAAAGGGAAACGAAGGAAATACTTTTACGTCTGGCGTATTTGGTCACGCTCAAAAATACAGGCAGTTTACGACGAATAGTGACTTTAAGCTGTTTGGCGTTTTCCTTTATCCCCATTCTTTTAAAATGCTTTTCGATTTGCCTGCGCATGAATTGACTGACGCAATGGTAGACTGTGAAACGCTCTGGGGCGCCGAGGGCAGAATTCTCGAAGAGAAAGTCATGCTTGCTTCCGACGATACTGCACGAATGGAAATTGTTTCAAACTTTTTTCTCGACCGGATCGAGATGACTGAGAGGCGCGATGCTGGTTTTATACATCTCTTAAAAAAAGTCGTTGCCAATAACAGCATTGTATCTATACCAACATTTGCCAGCGACTGTAATTTATGCCGAAGGCAATTTGAGAGGAAGTTTAAAGAGTTTTCAGGTTTTAGTCCAAAAGATTTTTTTAGGATCGTACGGTTTAAGAATGTATTGAAAGAATCCGAACAGCGGAACAAATCGCTTGCACAAATTGCCATTGAAAGCGGTTATTACGATCAGTCTCACTTCACCCATGAATTCAAGAAATTCTCTGGTTATAGTCCGCGAGAGTTCTTTATAAATTGTCCGGAAGACACCGACATACGCGCAACGCGAGACTTCAAGGTGTAGAATGTCGCAAATTTACAAGAATACCGTATTCTTTGATCCTTACTTTGTCGAAGAACAAATATGCTTGGCATTGTTAAAAAATAATGCAGGTCAGCGCAGCAGAATAGGCCATGCTTTGACTCTGGAATTTTGAGAGAGCTGTTGTTGCACTGATTTCCTTTCAATAAGTAGTTATGAAGACAATTAAAACGCTAAAACCATGAGTACTTCTTTTGTTAACCCAACAACAGTAAATGTTCGATATATCGTTAACGATGTGGATCCATGCGTCACGTTCTATAAGCAAGTGCTAGGATTTGATGTGGTCATGAATCCTGCTACTGGCTTTGCTATACTAGCCAAAGGAAACTTGCGTCTTTTATTTAATCAGCCGGGTGCTGGTGGCGCTGGACAAAACATGCCGGACGGTGCAGTACCTGCTCCCGGTGGATGGAACAGAATTCAGTTGGAAGTACAAGATATCGAATCTGTAATCAAGGATTTAAAAGGCAAACAGGTTAAATTCCGAAACGAACTCGTGACTGCAAATGCAGGCAAGCAAATTTTGCTAATGGATCCTTCCGTAAATCTTATTGAATTGTTTGAGCCTAAGCATTAGCCTTAGTTTAACGGCCCATTGAGAATAGCCGAACGATTCTTGAATGACGCATCCATGAGTGTTGAATATTGATTGTTGATTATTGAGTGTTTTAATGTCCAACATCCAACATCAATTTTCCAATTCAATCAACTCCAAGGCTACCGTTTCTGGTCATTGGATATTCCTTGCTGGAAATTCATGTCCTTCTGAAATGGGTCAATGTTCAAGAGCCCGTTGAGCCGAACGATTCTTGAATGACGCATCCATGAGTGTTGAATATTGAT